>DASYPF010000237.1:0-3419 GCA_036006905.1 Acidobacteriota bacterium | reverse complement strand
CAGCGCATCAATATGAAGGGAGATCGAACGGCTCGGTCCTTGCATCAAATAGGGCAGGCCAATAGTGGCCGGGCTAAAAAGTGGGCCTCAGGGAAAAGCTGAAGAGCGCTCGCGCTGGCAAGGAGGGCGAGATTATTTCTGAAATGGAGATAAACAAGCTAAACGAAACCATGGGAACAGTATTCCTCGATCCTGATCAAAAGAGTCCGCGCGCCCAAGACTTCGAGGAGCGGCTTTCCGCTCGTATCGTAGGACAGGAACGCGCGGTGCGGCGCATGAGCGGTCTTTACCAAATATTTCTCGCCGGCATGAACCCCCCCAACCGGCCGATCGGCACCATGCTGTTTCTGGGACCGACTGGCTCCGGAAAAACTCGCGTGATTGAAGCCGCGGCAGAAGTTCTGTATGGCGACGCCAACGCAATCGTGAAGATTGATTGCGCTGAGTTTCAGCATTCGCATGAAATTGCGAAACTGATTGGCTCGCCTCCGGGATATCTCGGTCACCGCGAGACTTCTCCGATGCTGACGCAGGAGAACCTCGACCGTATGCACACGGACGAGCTGAAGCTCTCACTCATCTTGTTTGATGAGATCGAGAAAGCTTCAGACAGTCTCTGGCAGTTGCTGCTGGGAATTCTGGACAAGGCGACCCTGACACTCGGTGATAACCGCCGCGTTGACTTCTCACGTTGCATGGTCGTGTTGACGTCTAACCTTGGCGCCAGAGAAATGTCAGAACTGATCTCCGGCGGCATTGGCTTCCATTCAGGCAAAGCGGCCCGGAATCCCAACGACACGGAAGTGGATCAGAAGATCTACCGAACCGCCGTTGAATCGGCACGGCGAAAGTTTTCGCCTGAATTCATGAACCGCATTGACAAGGTGGTTGTGTTCCGCTCACTGAAGGAACACCATCTGCGTCAGATTTTGGAACTGGAACTTCAGGCGGTGCAGGATCGGGTAATGCAGTCAGCTGGAACCAAGTTTGTTTTCCAGTGCTCCGATACTGCCAAAGACACGCTGCTGAAGGAAGGTCTGGATTTCAAATATGGCGCCCGCCACTTGAAGCGGTCAGTGGAACGATTCCTGGTCTATCCACTTTCTAACCTGGTCGCGACCGGACAGATTGGACTGGGCGATCTCGTACACGTCGACCTCGACGAGATTACGCACAAGCTGATCTTTTCGAAGAGTTCGGGTGGCGCGTTAATTCACGACCTGCCGGCTCCCTCGGAAGAGCCGGAGGCCTTAGAGTCGCTCTCTGGTGGTGTGGGCCTGCCAATTCCGCAGGCGACTAAGGCTGCCAAGAAGAGCCAGGGCCATCGCGGAGAAAAGCAAGAAAGCTAAGACTCCTTAACCCGAAGTGGCAAAGCGCCGAACACTCCACGTGTTCGGCGCTTTGCGCTTTTGCGGCTAGGCGTTATTAGTTACCTCTGGAGTTTTGTAATCTGGAGATCTTGCGTATTGCTTCGTGTGCTGTTTGGGCAAGGTATGGATCGCGCGCCGTCAGCACTTCGCGCAAAGCCGGAATCGCTGCGGGGTCGCCTATCGCGCCAAGCGCGGATGCGGCTTCCCTTCTGACATCATCCTCAGCTTTCTTGTCCTGCAGGACCAGGATCAGCGCCGGCAATCCCGCGCGGTCGCCAATCTGACCCAGCGACCGTGCCGCCGCCCGCAACACAAATGGATTTCGTTCTGTTCTGCTCTTCTTGTTTTTTTTCGCGGCCACGAATCCTGACTGCGGATTCAAAACTGCCGCGAGCGCCGGCACCGCCGCCGCGTCAGCTATTTGACCAAGCGCAACTGCAGCACTTGCTCGAACCGAATCCTTCTTGTCGGCCAGCCTTTCAGTAAGCCCAGGAACTGCGGAACGGCTACGTGTATGGCCCAGTGCATAGGTAACCTGCTGCCGGACAAATTCATCCTTGTCAGCCAGCAGCGGCAATAGACTGCCGGCACTTTCCTCTGGCGGCAAAGAAAGAATGGCCGCCGCAGCCGTAGCCCGAACCATTGGCGATGGATCACTGAGCGCCGAAAGCGCGGCGCGGGAAGCCGCCGGGTGACGCATAGCTCCCAATCTCGTCACAGCCTCGCGGCGATCTTCAGTTTCCCCCGAACTCAATCGCTGGCGTTGCCTTTCTATCTCCAGTTGCCGAGGCGTCAGCCGTTGCTCGCTGGCCTGGCCCTGCCCGGCAATGGCCGTCGAAAAGTCGACTGGCACAGTAGACAGAACCGCTCCCAGAATTACTCCGGCGAGACGCAAGGCGCTGGAATATCCCCTACAGGTTTGCATCTTGATGACGGTTCGACAAGGATTCCCTTAGCTCTTACTCAGTCCATTTTCGCAGTTAGAGCCTGCATGGAGTCAACAATCAGGACCGCTATAGGAGGGTAAATCACCAGGTCGGGAATCAATAGAATCGTTGAAGAATAAAAGATTACGTTCGAATGGGCGGCATCCATGTGGCGGAACAGGTTTGCAAAGCCATGGAAAAACTGCTGCGATTGCCAACCAATAATCAGTCCGACACCAATACTGATCGCGTATCCAACTAACAGGAATGCGTATGCTGAGAAGCGAGTAAAGGGTTGTTCAGGTATCTCCTCATCTCGCATTATTGATTCTTGAATCGGCTTGGGAATGTAGGTGTAATGCGCGAAATATTCGCGCAACCTGGTCGCCAGGTGCCAAACTCCGATTACAAAAAGAGTAAGAACGATGGCCCGTCCAAAGTAGTCAAAGGTTTCCCACAGATGCGGCTTAATCATTGCCACAAAGAATGTGGAAAGAAACAACGAGACGGTGGTAAATACAACGCGCTGGCGCTCGCGGCCCTCCTGGCGATCCCTTTCCAGAACCTCATTAACAACTCTATCCCAGCGGGCCTGAACCGCAAGATTTCGAGCCCTCTGCGCATGAGGATTGTTGGAGTGAAGAATCGAGTAACCACTATTAGAGTGGTTGGCTAGTTGCTCGTCGTAGTACGCTCGCTCCTGCGGATCCCTCAGTACTCGATAAGCTTTGGAGAGCAGCGCGAATTCTTTCGCGGCCTTTTCCGAACCGCCGTTGACATCCGGGTGACGTAACCGGGCAAGCTTTCGGTAGGCCGACTTGACTTCCGACCTCGAGGCCGAATTCCTGATCCCCAAAACTTTGTAGTAGTTAGTCACCGCGCGTTTGCGACTCCTTAAGAACGAATGGGACGGCGTCGTCTACCCGGCGCAAATCGCTAAAATTATAACACTTTATGCCAGTTTTATTGCCAATTGTGATGAGGGGGAGCGAAGATTTTGACGGGCGAGCGGTAAATGTGAGGGGGGCCAGAGAAGCGGTTCGCCGTTAATCCCTCGAGCGGCCGTCGAGGATAGGGGCGAGGACGTTTCAATGAGGGGCACCGCTACTCTGGCATTTAGCAG
>DASYPF010000236.1:0-9168 GCA_036006905.1 Acidobacteriota bacterium | reverse complement strand
CCACCGTCTTTACATCGCCCGCCCGGACGGCCTCAACAAACGGAGTAACCTCACCGACCGCGCCGCGGGACAGGAGGTACTGCCGCATCTTCGCGGAGTTGTCATCAAGTACGCCGATCGTGCGGCCCCAGAATTGACTTCGTGCGTTGATGTCAGCGCCGTGCTCGAGCAGGGTATCGACGACCATGCGGTGCTGCCGCGCGTAGACGATTGCCGGCTGGCTGTCGAACCATGGCTCGTCGATCAACGCCTTCAGCTCCGGATGGGCACGAAGTGTCTCTCGCACAGCGGCGGAGTCGAGCGCTCGTACCGATTTTACGAAATGCTCTTGTGGTTGGTCTGACGATGCATGCGCGCCGCCGGCGGCCGCCGCGACGCGCTGCTTGAACTTCGGCCAGCTTTCGCAATCATGCTCGCGGGCAAGCACGAGCTGCGCGTCGGCCAACACGGCTGCGGCGGGATCGATGTTGCGCGGGTGGAATTGCCTCAGGCGTTCGAGCGCCTCGGAATCGCCTCTGCGGATTGCAGCGAGCAGTTCTTTGGCCTGCTTCTTGTATTGCTCAAGATCGGGGCGCGCGAGAAATCGCTTGCTCATGGACGAAAGCTCCTTTCATCAAGAACGCCTGGCATCCGCATCTACAGGCAGAAAGAAGCCTCGTACGAAGGCTCTCCTGTTGTGCCATCAGGTGGGCACTGCCCTTTCCGCGGACCGGAGGCGCCCCTTGTGCGCCCGCCTGGAAGATACTTGCGCGCGTTGGCGGGTGTCAAGCGTAGGTCCTAAGCTGGGCGGTTGCCGGGCTAGATTTCGTAGCGGTCTCATACCAGCGGGATGGCCTGGGCGATCAACATTTGCGAGAGGGACCGCCGGCTGGCCTCAGCCCGGCGTGCACCCGCAGAGCGGCGACCGGCAGCACATCTTCACTATAATCAAATATGCTCCCGAACACCAAACGGGGGACGTGAGGTACGAACTCAATGTCGTTGGGGAGAGACAACTGAGCTACAACACTTGGTCTCGACTACGGCAGCTGGGAAGCCGGCGTGTGATAAGAGGAGAACGATGTGAATGATTACGCAGGCATCATCTGTTGCACCCGTTGGGACTCTTCGCCAAGCCATTTCGGATTCAGGGCGGCTGTTCTCCCGTGCTCAGGAATGTTCACCACGGAGGCACAGAGAACACAAAGGTGGCACAGAGCACAGGGCTGAAGCTTGAAGTATGAAGACTAAAACATGTCCGCGATCCTCGCCCGCGACGGATCCCGCCAGCGTCGAAGCCCGGAGCGTCAGAACGTGATAAAAAATCCTTTCTCCGGAGCAGTATCACTATTTCGCAATCACCGCAGAGGCGCTGAGAACGCAGAGTTCACGCAGAGTTATACGTCTCTGTGAATCTCTGCGTCCTCTGCGTCTCTGCGGTGAAAACGATTTTTTCTCACGTTCTCAGCAACGGGTCCTGCCGGAGTAACAACTCTGCCAGAGGAAGGTTTGGATCGCCGACTTACACTGGCGGGACCCGTCGCTGACGCTCCGGGCTCTGACGTTTTCGCCGCCGCTCTTGAACGACGCTTGCCCGAGAAGAATGGACCGATCGCGTTACTTCTCCTGATAAATACGCGCGCCAGAGAGGAAGTCAGCTAGGAGCCTTTCCGTCAGGTGGATGTAGCGACCGTCGTAGACATGCCGGATCCCATGAACTTCCCGGTATTTGCCGTCCCGGCTGATGATCAAAATTGGCTTCAATTCATTGACTTTGGATGTATCGTCCACCAGGACGAAGGTCTCTGTTCTGTTACAATCGGCGAACAGTCGGGTGAGATACACAGATTCGCCGTTAGCTGCAACCAAGCTGCATAAGAACAAAAAAAGGAACAAAACCATTCTCAGTTTCATGGCATTCTCCGATCTTGCCGGTCAGTTTACGACCGATTCAGCAGTCAATTTGTGATACAGCATACATGAATCATGTGCCATCAGTCATTGGGCAGCTGCTGGAAACTATCAGTCATATTTGCCTTTTGGTCTCGGGACAGACCCATGATTTGGGAGATAAAATCGGGGACAGCCCCGTAATTTCTCTGCACAAGCGGTTGCCCTTGCTCGATTTTTTGGATTAGGGGGTAAAAAAATCCGAGCCGCCACCGTTAGGGAGCGGACCCTCCGACGAGAGTCCCCGACCTGCGGCGGGCAGCTCAGTGTTTCTTCACACGTTCTAAGGAGCGAGGCCAATGAGATGAAGTAGCCGCACAAACCGTGGTTCGGACCGAAGGTTATCGAACGCGGGATCCACTTTGAGTTCGACCAAAACCATGTCGCGCCCCCGACACGCCTTCTCCAGCAGTTCGAGCGCTTGATCTTTTTCACCGAGGCGAGCATACATACGCGCCAGTCTGCGCGAGGACTCGCGCGCGTCGTGCTCGACCAAGGCGATCTGTTTTTGCCAGAAGCCCCGAATACCCGCACTCTCATAGGCTCGCTGGTGCGCATCCACATTCTCTCGGGAAACTCCGGAAAGTGACATCCACTGCAGATATTCCGCTAGAGCTTCTCGATGCATTCCTTTTTGCTCATACGCTTCCGCTAAGCGCCAGTGTGCCTGTGGGAAATTAGGATCCATTTCCATTACTTTCCGGAGTTCGACAATTGCTCTGTCGTAATCACGCGCAAAGTAGAAAATTTCCGCTACATTGGTGCTGATGATAAGCGAAATTGGGTCGAGCTGCTGGGCTCGCAGGATCTCTGTGATAGCTTCCTGCTTCCTATCGAGCCACATCAGAAAACGCCCATATCTTTCATGAGCAGTTGCATAGGACGGGTTGAGCTCAATGGCACGCTTCAACTCCTTTTCCGCGCCCGGCCAGTCCCATTCGAAACGTGCTTTTACTAAGCCTAGGGAGGTGTGAGCTTCGCCAAGCGTTTCATCTAGTTGGAGCGCCTTGGCGGCTGCTTCCCTTGCTTTTGGCATTCGCTCAGCAGCAGGGATGGGGAGAAAGCCTAGGAGGTAGCTATCAGCCAAACCGGCGTAGGCCAATGAATAGTTTGGATCTACTGCAACGGCTTTTTGAAATTGCTCGATGGCTTTCTTTTGCCCTTCGGCTGTCCTTTTATTCCAGAAGTATCGGCCTTGAAGGTAAAGTCGATATGCTTCGGCACTCTCGGTATAGCGTTTGCTCAATCGCCTCCGCTCTTCATTTGTCAACTGCGCATGCAGTTTCTCTGAGATGTCTTTTGCGACCTCTTCCTGCAAACCGATGATGTTGGAGAGTCTCCTCCTGTATTGTTGCCCCCAGAGCTGACGATAGTCCTTCGTGTCCACCAACTCGGTACTGATAGAAAGTTCATCACCCCGTTGAATGACACGAGTCGAAAGCACTGCGCGTACGCCAAACTGCTTACCCAATACCTGCACGTCGTCTATTTGCCTGCCCTTGTAACGAGCGACCGAGGCAAAGGACGTGACCTTCAGATTAGGCGATTGCGTGAGGTTGCTAATGATGCTTTCGGCAATCCCATCTGCAAGGTATTCGGTATCTGGCGGTGCACCAACGACAGTGAAGGGCAGAACCGCTAGTGAATCGATGCGATTCTGCTTTCCAACAAGAACGAAGTAAAAAGTGGCTAGGACCGCCAGAGCCACCGCGGCCAGAGCAAGCAGAGCCCACCTGTGCGATTTGACCTTTGCAATCCAACGGCTATCGCCCGCAGGATGGATATTTTCCTTCGTCATTCCAGGGACGGGTTTGGAGGCAACCTCGATCAGGCTGGAACTATTCGTTTTCTGATCGCCTCGAGGAAGTACATCGGATCTCGCGCAGTCCAGTGCGCTGCTGCCCGCTTCTTGTTCGCAAAACTCTCTTACCTGGGCGACGAATCGATATCCCACTTTAGGGACCGTTTTTATGAATTGCTCACCGTTATGACTCCCGCCCAGAGACTTTCTCAAAATCGAAATGTTTTGAGTCAGATTGCCTTCCTCAACAAAGGTATTGGGCCAGAGCCTCTGTACCAGCCCATTTTTGGTGACCAGGCGACCTCTGTTTTCCACCAATACCAGCAGCGTCTCGAACGCTTTCGCTGAGAGAGACACAGGCTTTCCCTCGCGAAGGAGAAGGTGTTCTCCTGGATCGAGCCGGAAGATGCCAAATTCATATACAACGTTTGGCTTGGCAGAACGGTGCGGGGAATTTTTTGAGAATTCTTTTAGATTTTCCGAAGGATTTTCCGGTGCTCTTCGCATAACGCTAAAGCTAAACGATTAGCTGGTAACGACTGGAGTTGGATTATACGGGATTGCGAGGCCCCGAACAATGTCTCGCGCAAGGAGGCGAACATGATTCCACGGCTCAAAGTCTTCGCAATGACAGTCCTGTTCCTGGCGTTTTATTGCAACCTGGGAGTAGGGCAGGTACCGCCCCTGGCGATCCTACAAATCGATTTGGAAAACCATGTTCAATACTATCAGGACATCTCGGATGCTTCGAAATTTGCAACTGATCCCAACATCACTGCCGCAGCCATCCCCAGGAACTTTGGAACGTATCTAATCGTCGGGGACATCGTGGCCGTCAATGGCCGGCCTGCCAAAGGTACTGCCACTTCTTATCAGCATACGATTAACCTGAGACCAGCTCCAAATCCTGGGAACGCAATCGCTGACACCAACCGGAATTCGCTCACCGACATTTTTAACTTTGAAATCTTAAATGTCGATGGCACGCAGATCGGGACCATCATGGCCCTTGGACTCGGAGGAGGCGACGCCGCTCCAGGGGCACCTTCAGTCATAACGCAAGGCAATAATGCCATTGTGGGCGGGACTGGAGCATATCTTGGGGCGCGCGGCTTTTTCGGCCAGGCAGTGACTCCACAGACTATTCCCGCTCGAAGGGCATCGATGCTTGAAGATCCGGCCAACCGGCGTAAAAATGGAGGAGGGAGACTTCGGTTCGTGCTGCAGGTGATCCCGCTGTTTCGGCCCGAGGCTCTGGTAACAGATGACGGCCCGGCAGTGTACCACGCCGACAGTTTCAACCTGGTCACACCCAAGGACCCAGCTCGCCCCGGTGAGGTGTTGACGATATTTGCTACCGGTCTCGGTCCAACTCGACCTGGCATCGATCCTGGCGAGTTGTTTCCAAGCAATCCACCGCACGTGGTAAATTCGCCTGTCGAGGTGACAGTCAGTGGTTTTCCCGTGAAACTTCTTTCCGCGACAGGAGTACCCTTTACCAACGACAGGTATCAGATCACGTTTGAGGTTCCACCAGGAACCGCGCAGGGCTGGGCCACTGTGCAGATTACGGCAGCTTGGATTCCCGGTACCCCCATAACAGTGCTAGTGGTCCCAAGATAAACGTCAGTAATTTGTCTTTTCAAAAACTCTTTACTGACTATTAGGACGCCGGGCCACCAGGATTGACTCAGCAGTGGACTCCCGGGTTTCAATAAAGGCGTCGTCCCGGAACAGGATTTCAAAGCCTGCTTTTCGAAGCTCCTCTTCTACTAGCTCCGGCGCGATTTCGTGGTTTTCGATCTGTTTGTCCCGGGCAAGGCTGCGGCTCTTTGGATTGAACGGCTCCGAGATGACTATGCGCCCTCCGGGTCTAATGGCACGAAAAAGGCGATCCAGCATCTCAGAATAATGCGGCATCTCGTGATACGAATTGACAATGAGGACCGCGTCCAATGTTCCAGAAGCCAGCTTGGGATCGGCCGGCTCGCCCAAAACCACGATCACATTCTTGAGCACGGTGCTTTCGATACGTTTCTGCAAGGACTGGATGACCCTGGGACTAATGTCCACAGCCCATATGCGACCATCAGGGCCAACTGCGCGTGCCAGCCGGACTGTAAAGAAGCCCTCACCAGCCCCCACATCCGCGATCCTGCCTTTTTCCATCAAACCGAGATGCCGAAAAACATCTGAGACTCTCTTGCTGTTCTCCCGTGTTAGGGCGGGCAGCTCCCACATGAGAATGGATTGTGCAGTGCGGCTTCCTTTCAGCCGCTTTGCTGCCGGCGCGGGCAACGCCAGATCCAGCCTGACACTCGTTCCTTCCGTCTTCACCTCGGCCTTGCTTGCCACCGGACGCAGCTCAGCAACTCCATCCGAGCCGAATTGGCGAAACAACTCGCGTAATTCGTCCGCCAGAATTTCGGTATCGCTTTCGCTGCCCGTCTCTGTCACCATCGAGAAGCTGCTATCCCGGCCAGGCTTGGCAGAAAATTGAATCAGTCGCACGCGAGACCGCGCTCCCCTGAAGCTCCAATTTTCGTTTCCATTGGAAATGGCAGAAAGCCCGCTGGGGCGTACTTGGCCCCACACTGACGCCGCGGACCGGACCCGTTCAATGCCGCGTACGAAACCTGCGTCGTCAGCCAGAGTGCCGGCGGAAGGTCTTGAGCTCAGGCTGGAACAAATTTTCACCGCGCTCGGGTCCCCGAAAACTACCTGTTCTCCCAGGACCACCACTGAGAAGCCATCCTTGTGCCCAACCGAAGGACCGCTTTTGGCGCCTATCTTTTCACCTGACGCAAAGCCCACTGTCGCCTTCCTTCCATCACTCAGCGGAATGCTGGCAAAGACCACTCTCCCAATCTGCTCGCCCGGTTTAAGTGCCGTCATTTCGGTGAAGCGCTGAAGCTGGTCGTCTAAGCCGAATAGCGAAAGAATCAGTTCGTACATAGGAGCGGCCGCAGCCGCGTCTTCACCCGACTTCCATTCCACACCCACCAGAACTTGAGTGTCTCTTGGTAGGTGCTGCAGTTCTGGTAGAGCCTCGGCGCAGACTGCGGAGACGGTGAGAAGGCAACAAAGAATAATCGAGGCAGGCACGATGCCGGCTTGTAGCGGATGCTGACTCATTGCCGTGGCTTGATGTCGAAGGGAACCCTGCTGCGGGAAAGGGCTTTGCTGTGGGGCCGATTCATTTCAATGCGAAGCGACTTCCCTGCTAAAACCTCCGGGCCCTCAAACGCCAGTGTCTGCATCGCATTCCAACGGCTGGCGATCTCAAATGCCAGCTCGCGCAAATCTTCCCGGTAAAGATCCGTGAGATAGAAACCACCGTCGTCACCATCAATCAGCTTCTTGAACCAAAAACTATTCATCCTTTCCTGCGTTGAAAAGCCGGGTCCGCTCGCCGTACGCGGACCGAATGAGACAACGTACAACGCAATATTGCGCCGAGACAGCCGGCGCGCCATCATATCCAGTGTCTTCGATGAATCCGGATCCATGACGTAGGTGAAAAGCATCAGGATCTTGCGCTTCTCATCCCGATTCTTCAAAACCTCAATTCCCTGCTCCAGCGCTACCAGCGTCTTTGCATCCGGCTGAGTAACCACAGGATGCTTGACCGCCGGTTGCAATTTCCTTAAGGCATTTTCCAGTGACTGCGCGTCATTGGTGAAATCCACAAGCCGCACCGGCTCGTAGAAATAACTGTACAGCGCCATTGCATAGTCGGTTTTTAAGCGATCCAACATTTCCAACGTGACCGCCCGCGCACGCTGCAGGCGTGTCAGGTAAAGCGGATCGATCCGGATCTCATCGGGAGCCATCTGCGGGCCGACGTCAAAGAAGATCGCTATGGCCATCGGTAAGTCCTGGCCAAAGATATAGGCCGGCTTTTTCTCTGCGCCGTCCACGAAAATCTTTACGTCCTCCAAACTGACTTTGGGAAGGTACAAACCGGTGGAGTCTCTCACCTGAAAGTTCACATAGTAAGTCGCAGTGTGAAGCGGAGCAGGAGCTAATAACGTATAGAAGAAAATCGGAAGCAACAAGAAGGACCGCATATGTTTAGCCTACCACGGGAAAGGCGGACTGTCCTGGCGCGAGTTATTTACACCCACCGCGGAGGCGCAGCACGGGCAGAGCCACAACCAAATGGAAAAGGCCGGTCACGTCCACGATCACGAGCCTAAAGTGGCCGTAAGGCCACAACCCAAACAAAAGCCGCTCACGGCCACGTTCACGCTCACGTCCACGGCCACGTCCACGGTGACGCAAATTGTGGACGTTGACGTTGTCGTCCACATAACGCTCACGTGCACGTTTGGGGCGGTGTGCGTCAGCGCCGACGCCGGCACCCACAGAGCCGCGACCGGAAGGGAGCGGCGCGCCGATGTAACACTTTACGATTACACCAGCGCAGAGTTGCTGCAACAACGAGGCGGGACGTTCCGACTTTGCGAGCCTGATGGTGATGACTCAATCCGGCGCGCCGCTCCCTTCCGGTCGCGGCTCTGTGGGTGCCAGCCAGCCAGCCGGCAGCCGCCGACTATGCGCCCTTCCTTGACATCGCTCGCGTCACTCGTTTGGTTGTGGCCTTACGGCCACTTTGTGCTCGCGGTCGTGCTCGGCGTTGCAACAGCTTTGCTAACGGGATCACGATGAAAATCTCTAACGTTCGTCACCGGTCTTATCGCCTGCAAGGCTCTCCAGCCTCTTTTCCATGGAGCACTGCTTGCGGTGCAAAGCGAACACGTAGATAAAAAGGGCGGTCCAAACCAGGGAGTAAGCAGCAAACAGATAATAGTTCATCGATTTATCCACCTGACAGAAATCTCATAATCCAGGCGCTTCTGGCGCACTCGCAGATCCATCAGCACGAAATACAAAAGCGTGAAGGCGCCTAGCGCCACAAACATTGCCTTCTGCATGTCGGGATCGAGATTGATCTTATTTGCGGTAATCACGACGGGGTGAATCGTCCGCCACCAGCGGATCGACATCCACACAATCGGGACATCCACAAAGCCTATAATTCCAAAAACCGCCGCCACTCTATACTTCTTGTCGCCTTCGGCCATATTTGCTCTCAATATCAGATAGGCAACATAAATCAGCCAGAGAACCAAAAAAGTGGTCAGTCGCGGATCGCCCCATGCCCACCAGGTATTCCATACCGGCTTTGCCCAGAGGGAGCCGGTGATCATCACCAGAGTGCCAAAGAGAACAGCGATTTCGGCGCTGCTCGACGCCCAGACGTCATACTTTCGATCGCCCTTTGCCAGATAAGCGATACTGAACACAAACACAACAAAGGGAGCGAGCAGCGAGATCCAGTCGACCGCGAAGTGAAAATAAAAAATCCTCTGTACTTCACCCATTACCGCTTCAGTAGGCGCAAAAATCAACGCGCAGTACAGCGCCAGCAGCAT
>DASYPF010000235.1:0-14956 GCA_036006905.1 Acidobacteriota bacterium | reverse complement strand
AGCTTTGAAATTTGGAATTATTGGTACTCTCATTCGACATTCGCACTTCGACATTCGAACTTTAAACGCTCCGCGTTCATTTGCGGCTATTTGCACATGCGGCCATCCACATACGAAAACACTGCAGAAAGGTTCCAATGCTGACTGATCCTGATAATTACCAGAGACGGCTGGATGAAGCAGTTCACGCGATTTCAAAGAGAGTTTCTCACTCCCCCTCGGTCGGTTTGATTCTTGGATCCGGCTTAGGTGAAGTCCTAAATTCCTTGCCGGGCAACACTTCAATGAGTTACTCCGAAATCCCTCATTTTCCACGCTCCACAGTGGTTGGGCATTCAGGGAACTTGGTTTTCAATCGTGTTGCTCGTCTTCCCTTCATCGCCATGCAGGGACGGGTTCACTATTACGAAGGGTATCCCATGGAAGAAGTAGTCTTTCCCGTCAGAGTCCTGATCAAGCTCGGGATTAAAAGGCTGATCGTGACTAACGCGGCTGGCGGAGTGAAGCGGAAGTTTCGACCCGGGGATCTGATGTTGATTGCCGACCACATCAACCTGATGGCAACCAATCCTCTGCTGGGGCCGAACCTGGATGTGCTCGGGCCGCGGTTCCCGGACATGTCGGACGCGTACTCGCGAGACTTTCGCGAGCTGGCGCGCGCCGCTGCAAGAAAAAAGAAAATACCGCTCCAGCAGGGCGTCTACATAGGATTAGCTGGACCGAGTTACGAGACCCCCGCAGAGATCCGCATGCTGGCCCGTCTCGGTGGAGATGCGGTGGGAATGTCGACTGTTCCGGAAGTGATCGCCGCCAATCACGCTGGCGTCAAAGTGCTGGGTATCTCGTGTATTACCAACATGGCCGCGGGCATTCTGAGAAAGAAGCTCGACCATTCAGAGGTGATGGCAACCACAGCACGTGTAAATGATAAATTCGCAACTCTGATGATGGGAATTCTGGAAAAATTGGCCCAATCGTAGGAGTCGTACCCCGACTCAGCGTTGTCCCGCAGGATAGGACTGAACCACGGGGAACACTGGGGCCCGAAGGGAGTGCCCAAATTGTCACCATATAATGTTTCTGATAAAAGAACGTTTGCCCCCCGTGTTCCCAGTGTTCCCCGTGGTTTAATTTTTTGAAAGGGACGCTAAGCGCCAGGCAGAGAATAGAACGCAATGGACCTTGAAAAGCTCAAAGAGGCGGCGCTGAAAGCTCGCGACTTTGCTCATGCTCCCTATTCGAATTTTCGCGTGGGTGCGGCGCTGCTCGATCAATCAGGGGTTATTACCACGGGTTGCAATGTGGAGAACGCGACTTACGGCCTGACCATCTGCGCGGAACGATTGGCTATTTTCAAAGCGATTTCAGAAGGCAAGAAGAAATTTCAGGCGCTGGCAGTGGCGGCCGACTCGGAGATTTTGGCGCCTCCGTGCGGCGCTTGCAGGCAGATCATCTGGGAATTCTGTGGAGACATTCCAGTCTATCTGGTCAATGTCCGTGGCGGCGAAAAAATGTTTCAGATGAGCCAGCTGTTTCCCGACCCGTTTGACGACAGGCAACTCACTTAGGCGTTCGTGTCCTTTGTGTCCTTCGTGGTTAAAAATCTTTTCACCACCAAGGACACCAAAGGCACCAAGCTAATTTGATGCTTTAATTACCGTCATGCAGAAATCGAGAGCGAAAGAAAACCTTGGTTTGAAGGAGACTCGGTCAATCGGAAAAAAGACAGGTGCCGTGCGACGACGTTCCGCAGCGCTGCCGCCAATTGCGGGCGGACTCTTGCTCGCGGTGCTATTTTTTGCTGCCCGCCTGGGTGCTTACGCGCAAACGTCGCCGCCCACCGTGACGCTGCGAGTGGACGCAAGCGAGGCGCCGCGGAGAATTCTTCATGCGCGACTGGCTGTTCCAGCCGCTCCCGGTCCGCTTACGCTGCTTTATCCGAAGTGGATCCCGGGAGAGCACGGCCCTACCGGCCCGATCACCAATGTTGTCGGCTTGAAAATGACGGCTGCCGGCAAAACGCTTACATGGAACCGGGACCCTGTCGACATGTATGCCTTTAATTGCGAAGTCCCTCCAGGAGCAAAGGAGGTGGAGGTAGCGCTTGATTTTCTGGCCGTTCCGAGCGGCCCCTTTTCGTCAGGGGCTTCCACCACGGAGAATCTGGCAGACATCAACTGGAACACGGTTCTTCTTTACCCGCAGGGATGGGCGGCCCGGGAATTGAATTATCAAGCCAGCCTTCATTTGCCGGCCGGATGGCAATTCGGTACGGCGCTGCCGGTGGCCAGGCAGGAGGGCGATAACATTCAGTTCAGTCCCGTTTCGCTGGAAACACTGGTCGACTCTCCGGTGATCGCCGGTGCTCACTTCAAGAAAATTCCCATCAACCCGGGGAACGTCCTGCATGAAATCGATGTGGTTGCCGACAGTGCCGTTGCCATCAACTTTCCACCAGAGGAAGTCGACAAGTACAAACGTCTGGTGGCGGAAGCCAATGCGTTGTTTGGCGCGCATCACTATCGCGGCTACCGTTTCCTGCTCACGCTGAGCGATTACGTCGCCAGTTTCGGACTGGAACATCACGAGTCAAGCGATGACCGTACCGGAGAGCGCGCAATGCTGGAGGCCGCCTCGCGCCGCAATGTGGCCGGTTTGCTGGCGCACGAATTTGTCCACTCCTGGAACGGCAAGTATCGCCGGCCCGCCGGTCTGGCGACTCCCGATTTTCAGCAGCCGATGAAAGGGGGGCTGCTCTGGGTCTACGAAGGACTCACCCAGTTTTTGGGCGAGTTGCTGCCGGCGCGCAGCGGCTTGTGGACTGCGCAGGACTACCGTGAATCGCTGGCTGTAATCGCCGCGTACCTGGACAAACGGCCGGGGCGGACCTGGCGGCCGCTGGCGGACACGGCCGTGGCTGCTCAGTTGCTCTACGAGGCTCCTTCACAATGGTCGGCCTTGCGGCGCGGCGTTGATTTCTATGACGAATCCGTGCTGATTTGGTTGGAGGCGGACACGATCATCCGCCAACAAAGCCAGGGGAAGCATTCGCTGGACGACTTCTGCCGGCGCTTTCACGGAGGTCAAAGCGGTCCGCCCGCAGTTATTCCCTATGCGTTTGAAGACGTCGTGGCAGCCATGAATGAAGTGGCCCCTTACGACTGGCGCGCGTTCTTCAACGCGCGGCTGAATTCCACCGCCCCCGGTGCTCCACTGGGCGGTGTGGAAGGCAGCGGCTGGAAGCTGATTTACAACGAGACGCCCAATGAATGGATCCAGGCGCGCGAGCAGTCTTCCAAGTCCAGCGATTTCCGATTTTCCCTCGGGCTCCAACTGGGAGAAAACGGAAGCATTGTGGATATCATCCCCGGTCTGCCGGCGGCTCAGGCAGGAGTAGCGCCCGGAATGAAACTGGTCGCGGTCAATGGCCGCCGCTGGTCGCCGGCGGTCCTGCGCGATGCGGTGAAGGCATCCTCAAAGTCCGGTTCTGCACCGCTTGAATTGCTGGTCGAGGACCAGGAGTTTTACAAGACGTATCGGCTCGATTACCACGGAGGCGATAAACAGCCGCACCTGGAGCGTGACACTGGCCGGCCTGATCTGCTGGAGCAGATCCTGAAACCGCGCACATGAATTGGGATTACGCACAAAGGTCATCATCAATGCCTGAGTAACCGTGGACGTTTAGATAAAACCCCTGCCTGGCGCTTCGCGTCCGTTTCAAAAAAATTAAACCACGGGGAACACTGGGAACACGGGGAGAAAAGCTTATTTTATCAGCAACATCATATATGGTGACATTTGAGCAGTCCCTTCGGCTCCCCGTGTCTCCAGTGTTCCCCGTGGTTCAGTCCTACCTTGCGGTGCAATGCAAAAGGGGCATGTTGCCCGAACCGAACTCTTTCCTATGAGGCACCTCCTCTTTCTTTTTTCCTTATTACTTTGGGCGTGGACCGCTGAGTCGTCACTCCCGGAGGCCCACGCTCCTGCGCCCGGCGGCGAAAACGTCAGAGCCCAGAGCGTGAGCGACGGGTCCCGCCAGAGTAAGTCAGCGATCCAAACCTTCCTCTGGCAGACGTTGTTACTGGGGCGGGACCCGTCGCTTACGCTCCGGGCTCTGACGCTGGCGGGATCCGTCGCGGACGGGCAAGGCTCGCCCACTTCCGTTGATCTCCTGATTCGCAACGGGTACATCCTGACAATGGATGCCAGCTTCAACGAATTCCGCCCGGGTTTTGTTGCTATTCGAGGCTCCAGAATTGCGGCGGTGGGTCCGATGTCCGAAGCCGCACGGTTTGCGGCAAAGGAAACCATCGACGCTGCCGGCAAGATCGTCATGCCGGGACTCATCAATACGCACACGCATGCTCCCATGACGCTGTTTCGCGGCTTGGGAGGAGATTCCGACTTGATGGAGTGGCTGCAGAAGTACATCTTCCCCGCCGAAGCGCGCAACGTAAATCCAGATCTGGTGAAGTGGGGAACGCAACTGGCTTGCTACGAAATGATCCAGTCGGGCACGACCACCTTTATTGACATGTATTACTTCGAAGACGATCTGGCCGCTGCCGTTAAAGCCGCCGGAATGAGGGGGGTCCTCGGCGAAACCATCATTGACATGGCAGCTCCAGACAACAAGACAAGCCGGCAGGCTCTGTCGTATACGAGAAAATTTATTGAGCACTGGCGGCAGGATTTAATGATCACTCCGGCGGTCGCGCCCCACGCGGCCTACACTTGCTCAAAAGAGACGCTGCAACAGTCCCAGAAATTGGCCAACGAGTTCCACGTGCCGTTGATTACGCACCTGTCTGAGACTGAAACCGAAGTGAAGAATATTCGCGCGAAGTACGGCAGCACACCGGCGGCTTACCTGGACAGTTTTGGCTTTTTGCAGGATTCACTGATCGCGGCCCATTGTGTCTGGATCACCGATCAGGAAATCCCCCTGTTGAAAAAAAATGGTGTCGGCGTGGCGCACAATCCCGAAAGCAACATGAAGCTGGCATCAGGCGTCGCTCCGTTGAAAAAATTCCTGGATGCGGGAATTGCGGTAGGCTTGGGAACCGACGGAGCGGCCAGCAACAACAATCTGGACATGTTCGAGGAGATCGACTCGATGGCCAAGCTGCACAAGCTGTGGAATCGAGATCCGGCGTTTCTTTCGGCAAAAGAGGCTGTCCGGATCGCGACTCGAGGCGGCGCCGAAGTCCTTGACCGCCAGCAAGACCTGGGCAGCCTCGAGCCGGGCAAGCTGGCCGACATGATCTTAGTTCGCGCGACCGATGCGCCTGCAATTCCGATGTATGACGTTTACGCGCAGCTTGCGTACGCACTGAAGGGCTGGAATGTGGACAGCAGCGTCATTAACGGAAAAATCGTGATGCGCAACCGAGTCGTCCGAACCATCAATTTTGATGTACTCCGCGAAAATGTGGAGCGCTTGCGGCGCCAGGTGGTCAAAAGTCTGGCTCTGCGACAGTAACGACCGTCAGGCGGACTGGATCTGCCGCAGCCGGAAAGCGAAGCCGATATCAGCAAAAAGAATGAGCAAGGAAGATAAGCCGATGTCTCGAAGCTTGTCCTTGGTGTCCTTGGTGTTCAAACTGCTTTTTACCACCAAGGACACCAAGGGCACCAAGGATTCCGGGGGTCCGAGTCAAGTCTACTGACAGTGCTTAAGCAGACTCAGCCCAAGCTGGCCTCCATCAGAACCGCGACCGGCAGGGAGCGGCGGGAAATGTAACGAGTCTAGAATCTCTGTGAATCCTCCGAGTGGTTGGCCTACACAAATGAATGCGTTACCATACACATCTGGAGGCTATCGTGCGGACCAACATCGTGATCGACGACAAACTGATGGAGAAGGCAAAAAAAACTACGGGATTGCCGACGAAAAAGGCAGTAGTGGAGGAAGCTCTTCGCGTTCTCATTCGAACCAAACAGCAGGAGAAAATTCTTGGGCTCCGAGGAAAGATCCGCTGGGGGGTAATCTCATGAAATGAGGAAGGGGCGCTTCCTTGCTGACCGTGATTGACACGAGTGTCTGGATTGAATTTTTTCGTGACGCTAACACTCCACGAGTTCTGCAATTGGAACAGAGCATCCGTAGCGGAGAGGCGATTTTAGGGGATTTGATATTTTGTGAAGTTTTGCAGGGCATTCGAAGTGATCATGACTTTAAGAGAGTGAGAAATCGCTTGGACGCATTTCCGGTTGTCTCCATCGTGGGAGCCGAGATTGCTGTTCAGAGCGCAGTCAATTATCGGCGACTCAGGCGCAAAGGAGTTAGAGTGCGAAAAATCATTGACTGTCTGATCGCTACATTCTGCATCACGCACGATCTGGCCCTTTTGCACAACGACCGAGATTTCGATCCTTTCGAGTATGAACTAAATCTGAAAGTCATCCATTGAGCGGCCAACTTGAATAAATGAAATTTCGCAGGGTCATCCTCATTGTTCTTGATTCCCTGGGAATCGGTGAGATGCCCGACGCGGCGGCTTACGGAGACGTGGGCAGCGATACGCTCGGGCATATCGCTGAGCAGCGCGACCTGCGCATCCCCAATTTGCAGCGCTTGGGGATGGCCAATCTGAAATCATTGAAGTCGGTAGCGCCCGTTCCAATTCCGGCCGGCCACTACGGGAGGATCGCGCTCGCCTCTCCCGGCAAGGACACGACCACCGGCCACTGGGAAATGGCAGGGATCATCCTTCAGAAGCCGTTCCCCATTTATCTGCGCGGTTTCCCTCAAGAGATTATCGAGCGCTTTAAAGAGGAGACGGGCCGCGGTGTGTTGGGAAATATTCCGGCTTCAGGGACTGAAATCATCGCTCGGCTAGGAGAGGAACATTTAAAAACGGGCAAATGGATTGTCTACACGTCGGCCGACAGCGTCTTTCAGGTGGCGGCACACGAACAGAAGATTCCGGTCGAGGAATTATATGAAGCATGCCGCAGGGCACGGGAGATTCTCCGCGGTGATCACGAAGTGGGCCGCGTCATCGCGAGGCCCTTTGTGGGAGAACCCGGAAACTTTAAGCGGACCGAACGCCGCAAGGATTTCGCTATCGATCCGCCGTCGGTGACCATGCTCGATCTGCTGCAAGATGAGGGCCTCCCTACGATCGGGATTGGCAAGATTGCTTCTATCTTTTGCTATCGGGGCGTTTCAGAAGAAATCAAGGCGAAGGACAACATGGACAATTGCGATCGCATTTTGCAATCCATGCGCAAGATCGATTCCGGCCTGATCTTCAGCAACCTGGTTGACTTCGACATGGTCTACGGCCATCGCAATGACGTGCAGGGATACGGCCGGGCGCTGGAAGAGTTCGACGACCGGCTGAAGGAAATTGAAGCGATCATGACTGATGGCGATTTGTTGCTGCTTACGGCCGATCATGGCTGCGACCCGTCCACTCCTTCAACGGACCACTCCCGCGAATACGTGCCTCTAATTGCCTATTCGAAGAAATTCAATGGCGGCTGGAATCTGGGGTTGCGCCGCACGCTGGCGGACATCGGAGCGACGATCTGCGAAAATTTCGGATGCCGGCTTCCTGTTGGCGAAAGTTTTCTGTCGGTGTTGAATTGAAGGCGGCCTTGATCACCAGTAGCGCGGCCGGCGACCAAAAAAGCCGTTTACGTCCACGATCACGTGCACGACCACGTCAACGACTACGGCGAAGTCCACGCTGACGACGACATCATGAATATGCCGCCGGGCGAAACTGTAGATTCGTTAACGTGACTATAGGGACGTTTGCCGTGGACCTTGACGTGCTCGTGCACGTGGTCGTGGACGTGAACGGCTTTTTCTCTCGCTCCTTTGCTCAAAAATTATCGGGCCCGCCGCTTTTAAGCACCGCCACATACGGCAAATTACGGTAATTCTGTGCGTAATCCAGCCCGTAACCGACCACGAATTTATCCGGAATTTCAAAACCCACATAGTCAGGAGTGACCGGTACTTTGCGTCTGGACGGCTTGTTGAGCAGCGTCGCGACCTTCAGCGATTGCGGATTGCGAGACTGAAAGTTGTGAAGCAGATAAGTAAGCGTCAGGCCTGTATCGACGATATCTTCGACCACGATGACGTCCTTCCCCTCAATGCTGGTCTCGACATCTTTTATGAGCTGGACCTGACCGGAGCTCTCCGTTTCATTGCCGTAACTGGCTACTGCGATGAAGTCGACGGCAACGGGCAAATGTACGTGGCGGATTAAGTCAGCATGAAACATGGATGCTCCCTTCAGAATAGCGATGAACAACGGTTTCTTGCCCGCATAATCGCGCGTGATTTCAGCGCCCATTTCTCGAATCCTGTTTTGAATCTGCTCGGTCGTCAACAGGATTTCGGCGAGGGAACCTTCGCTCCACTTCATCGCTGGACTGGTCATGTGCTCTCCCGTTTGTAATATGCAAAATTTTATTCGATTTCAGCCACGAATTTCACGAATTACTCCACGCGAAGGCGCGAGGCAGCGGCACCGCAAGTAAAGCGTCATCAATCATCGGTCAACGGTCAACGGTCAACGGTCATCAGTCATCGGTCAGCAAACATCAGTCTTCCACCGGTCATCAATTATCGGTCCTCAGGTCAGCAGGTAACCGAATGATTCACCGCCGATGACCGATGACTGATAACCGATGACTGATAACTGATGACCGATGACTGATGGCCAATGACGCTTTTTGTTCCAGCCCTGAGTTGCCACTCGCGTTCTTCGCGCCTTCGCGGTGAAATGGTAAGATAGGGTCCCTTGCAATGGCTCGCTCCCGAGATGTCGTCACCGCTGAGGAAATAGCGCGCACTCCGGCGGGAACTGTCTATTCTCTTTCCCCGGACACACTAATCACTCCTCTGGCCGCAGAATTGGCGCAACAGAAAAATATCCATTTCGATCTCGCAGGTAAACACCGCGAGCAGATCATTGGCCTTGGCGCCGATCACGGAGGCTTTCAGGCTAAAGAAGCAATCAAGAAGCATCTAGACGAGAAAGGCTACAAGGTGCGCGACTTTGGGACGCACTCAGAGGTAGCAGTCGATTATCCTGATTTCGCGAGAAAAGTAGCCGAGGCTGTGGCCTCAGGCGCATGCAGCTACGGCGTCCTGGTTGACGGCGCCGGAATTGGCTCGTGCATGGCGGCCAACAAAGTTCCCGGAGTTCTCGCTGCGCTCTGTTACGATGAAGCGACGGCACGCAACAGCCGTGAGCACAATTACGCTAACGTGCTCACGCTGGGAGGCAAGATGCTGCCCATCGATCGCCTGATCGCTGTAGTGGACGCATGGCTGGCGACGCCTTATGGCGAAGCCAGGCATGGACGGCGGGTCCAGAAGATACGCGACATTGAGCGGGAGTACTTGCGGCGGAGATGAAGCGACCGTCGTCCGTGGCGCGTTGTCAGTTGTCCGTAGTCAGTGGTCAGTGGTCCATTGTCCGTGGTGATGAATGGATTGTTTCGCTGGCTCAAGTATTTACCAAAATGAAATCACGAGAGCCTTCAACAACGGACCACTGACCACTGACAACGGACATCAGACCACTGCCACCATGGACCACCTCGAATACCAGCGCCTGATCGAGCAGATCACCGAAGAGATTTTCCGGCGCACTCAGGCCACATGCGTCACAGAAAGTTGCGCCTGTCATGCCGTCTCCATCGAACAATGTCCGAACCGGATGCGGCTGATCATTGAGTGTGGCGCTCAGCGCATCGGCACGACAGGAACCATGGAGCGGGCCGTCAACGCGGAGCTCGCTCCCTATATTGACCACACGCTTCTCAAACCGGAAGCGACCGAACAACAGATCACTAAATTATGCGAAGAAGCGCTGCAATTCGGTTTTGCATCGGTGTGCGTAAACCCCACCTGGGTTTCCAAATCCTATTCGATCTTGAAAGGAAGCTCGGTTGCCGTGTGTTCCGTGGTCGGCTTCCCCTTGGGCGCGACCACTTCCGACGTAAAAGCTTTCGAAGCGCGGCGCGCTATTTTCGACGGCGCGCGCGAAATCGATATGGTGATCAATATTGGCGCGCTCAAAAGCGGTCTGGATTCGCTGGTCAAACGGGATATCGAGTCGGTAGTGACCGCGTGCCATGACTCTGGCGCCATTACCAAAGTCATCATCGAAACCGCGCTGCTGAACGATCCGGAAAAAGTAAAAGCCTGCACTCTCGCAAAGGAAGCGCGCGCGGATTTCGTGAAGACATCGACGGGATTTGCTTCCGGCGGTGCGACGGCCGAAGACGTAGCCCTGATGCGCCGCGTGGTTGGCAGCGAGATGGGTGTCAAAGCCGCCGGCGGCATCAAAGATACCGAGGTCACTCGCAAGATGATTGAAGCCGGCGCTAGCCGCATCGGCGCCAGCGCCGGTGTGAAGATTGTCCAGGGGAAGGTGGGCGCCGCTAGCTATTGATGGGTGGCACGATACGAAGTGGGAGTGGGAGAGTGGGGGAGGGGGAGCGCGGGGGAGTGGGAGAGTGGGAGAGCGGGAGAGCGGGAGAAAACAAAACATAGGTATGTCGAGGTCCGAGCCGGGTGCATCAGGGCGCGTTGACCAAATCGTTTCTCTGCGAAATCTCCATGTTCTTTGTGTAACAAGTTGGCGACTTCTTGCTTTTTTAGCAAGATTTTCTTAACTGATGACCGATGACCAGTGACGCTTTTGGTTGCGGCGTGCCGCGGTAAGACTCTGTGGTGATTTACCGTGGGCCTTTCACCACGGAGACACAGAGATCACGGAGGATTCACAGAGATCATGCACAAAACATATACGTTGTTCACAGTATTGTTTTGTTTCTGCGCCTGTCTTTTGAACGCCCAGGAGTGCTGCAGCATCGCTGCTATTTACTACTGGAAGGCCAAGCCGGGGAAGCTGGAAGCATACAACCGCTATATTCGCGAAGTCGCCGCACCGATTGATGCCGAGGCCCAAAAGCAGGGCGCTTTCGTCTCCGTCACTACCTATGTGTCCCACAAGGCTGATTCTCCCTGGACGCACATGCGGATATTTATTGTGAAAGATAAAGCGCAACTGGAGAATCTTTCCAGCCGGTTGGACGCCGCCGCAGCGCGCCTGGAACCTGAGGAAGCCAAACGCAAGGCCCGAAGCGAGTATGCCGCCACGCTGCGCGATCCGGCAGGGCAGGAAGTGGTGGATATTTTGCATGACAGAAAGTAAACACTACGCGATTCGTGGGGGTATCCAAGGAAGGGAGCGTCTAAGGATCCTCTCTCGCGCGATGCATTCGAGCACCACGACGCTTCTCGATCACTTGGGCCTTAGCGACGGGCTGAATGCAGAATGCGGAATAAAGAATGTGTAGTTCGCGAGCAGCTCGCATCAATTTTTCTGTTACTATTCACTAGCGAGCGACCTCATACCGCCACCACGGGGCTCGTCCCCGTGGAGCCGTGATTGGAAACTAAGAGCGGCCGTTGCTCCTGCGTCACCACGGGGCTTGCCCCGGTGGAGCGATGATTGAAAAACTAATCCGCCGCGCCGGTGCCCACTGCCGACTTTAAAATCGTTCACTCGATAGTCGGAAGTCATCGCTCCACGGGGGCAAGCCCCGTGGTGGCGGGAGACGTAAGTTGCGATACAGTTAGTTTCCAATCATGGCTCCATGGGGACAAGCCCCATGGTGGCCTCGGTACTACTTCAAAATTTGACAATTTTGTGAACTTTCTACGCACCAAGAAACCTAGTCATGCCGCAGCGCCTTGATCGGATCGACGCGCGCCGCCCGCGCTGCCGGATAGCTTCCCGCAATCAAACTTACCAAGATGGAAAATCCCACACCGCAGGCTACCAGCCACCATGGGATAAAGAATAATTGTCCTGGCGTGCCCCCTTGACGCTGGATGTAGAAATTGGCGCCGAAGTTGATCGTCTTCCCCACGACCCAACCCAGAGCGATGCCGATCAGTCCGCCCATCAGGCCGATAATGCACGATTCGACGAGGAAAATTTTGCGGATGTCACCCTCGCTTCCTCCGATGGCCTTCATCACTCCAATCTCGCGCGTCCGTTCCAGGATGGACATCACCATGGTATTGACAATCCCGAGCGAAGCAACCGCCAGCGCGATCGAACCAATCACTCCCAAGATAATGTCCAAAATGATGAATGCACGCTTGGCTCCCTGGAGAGCGTCGTTAATGGAAAAGGCATTAAATCCCAGGTCCTTAATTTTTTTCTCGACGTCATCAGTATCCTGCGGACGGCTTACTCGGACGGTGAGCGACGCGTAGGATGGTTTTTGCGAGAGCTGCCGCAGAAAGGCCTGGGGGGTGCTGAAGTCGTACACTCCCATTTGCTGCGCCTTGCGCAGCGGAATCATGACGGCTGAAAAAATGCCTGCCGCAAAATTGGGGCCGGGCTCCCGCTCCACGATGCCGACGATGCGAAACTTCTTTTCGACGCGCTGCAGGCTCATCCCACCCAAGAGATTCAGGACAGATTGCGCGTTGCCTCCTGACGCGTAGCCCAGGGTTACCTCCTTGCCAACCAAATCCTTTGGATCTTTGTCGGTCATGCGGCTCGCAAAATCGAGGCTGACCATGCACACGTCATCCGTGTCGTTGGGGAAAAAGGAGCCGAAGGCGATCTTCTGGAAAACGCCTTCACCTCGAGTTGACATCGGCACCCCTGTCGCCGCTGAGAATTCCGAGAAATCGCCGAACTTGACTTCCAGGGGCACGCGTAGATTTGGATAGACTTCCTTGACTCGATCCAGACTCGATATCTTCTTGAGAGCCGCATCGTCCAACGGCGGCGAGGGTTTATCGGGCTGCGACATCCCCGTGGATTTACTGTTTGCTCTCGGTCGTCGTCGCGCTGCTTGGAAGTTGAAACCGGCTCCCGCTTGGCGCGAAAAGACAGTGATCGAGTCGAACATTCCGGATTTTAAGAACCGGCCCACTGTCTGTTCCTGCAGTCCCACTCCCAGAGAGACCATACTGACTAGCGACGCAATGCCTATGGCTACGCCCAGCGTAGTCAGCGTGGTACGCAACTTGGCCTCCCTCAGATTCCGCAGCGACAAGTGGGTAGTGTCCGAGAAGATCATGATGCGGTTTGAGAGACAATTCTTCCGTCAGACAGTAGGACGTTGCGGCCGGTATAATGCGAGGCAAGCGCCTGATCGTGCGACACCATTACGATGGTTTTGCCCTCCCGCTGGTGAAGCTCGCCGAGCAGATCCAGAATTTCCTTGGCGGTTTTGCTGTCGAGGTTTCCGGTAGGTTCGTCCGCCAGCAGAACGGTGGGGCTGTTGGCCAGCGCCCGGGCAATGGCAACGCGCTGCTGCTCGCCGCCAGAGAGCTGGTTAGGCTTATGCGTCTTGCGGGCGCCCAGCCCGACGGAATCCAGCAGTTCTTCGGCTCGCTTTTCTCTCTCGGCGCGAGGCACGCCGGCAAACATCAAAGCCAGCTCGACATTCTCGTGGGCCGTCATCGTAGGAATGAGATTGAAGGACTGAAAGATCATTCCCACGTTTCGGCGCCGGTGAACGCTCAGTTGATCGCGGCTCATGGCGGCGAGGCTTTGGCCGAAGACTTTCAAGGCCCCGGCGGTA
Organism: Acidobacteriota bacterium; assembly: GCA_036006905.1. Classification (GTDB taxonomy): domain Bacteria; phylum Acidobacteriota; class UBA6911; order JACQSX01; family JACQSX01; genus DASXTB01. The sequence continues at coordinate 1,363 of DASYPF010000235.1, read as the reverse complement.
GGACGATCCAAACCGGCGATCAAATTTAGCAACGTCGATTTTCCTGAACCGGAGGTGCCCAGCAGGCCGATGAATTCCCCTTGATCGATCGACAGTGTAACGCCGTCTAACGCTCGTACGACGCTTTCTCCCATCATGTAGTATTTTTTCAGGTCGTCAATTTCCAGAATCGGCGGCATAGATGAGGTGGTAGCTTACCAGAAGATGTAAACAGAATCCCCGCGTAATGGCAGGAGAAATTGGTTCATGTTTTCTCCAACGTTGGAGACGCCGAAGATGTGCTGAGCCCGCAAAGCGGGCGGCGGTATAAAGCCCCGGGTGGAGCGAAGCGGAACCCGGGGAATTAGAGGACAGCATTAGATAGCCCCGTAAGGGGCGGCGGAACTTTCCACAATCAGAGCCCGTCGCCCGTTTCACGGGCTCTCCAACTCATCGACCGCGTACCCCGGGTTCCGCTGCGCTCCATCCGCGGGCTTTACACCGTCGCCCGCTCCGCGGGCTGAGGCGCGCCCTGCGCCGCATAGCGGCGTCTGAATTTAGCCCGGCCTTTCAAGGCCGGGAGTCCAAGACAAAGAAAACATCTCGTCGAGTAGCGATGATTGATTCGACCCAGGCTCAATCGTCGCTACGCGACGAAAAACACATCAATGATTCGTTCACCCGGCCTTGAAAGGCCGGGCTAAATTCATCGGTCGCTAACGCGACCATAGAGGTGCGACAGCGACCGTCTCCTATATAGAACTGAAAAATGTCCAAACTCCAGGACGCCTTCGGCGTCTACACCAAATCTTCACGAGTGCACTTGACAGAATCGAGAGTTTCATTTTTATGACTGTAAGCGTATGAATAAATCTCCGGTCGATCTCCTCCGCATGGGCTCGGGTCCTCCGCTGGTTTTAATCGGCGGCCTGCACGGGCATTTTGAATTTCAAAGGCCGATCGCAGAAAAGCTTGCGCCCGACTTTCAAGTCTTCTGCTTCTCGCTGCCTGGAGAAGAGCGGCTAGCGGAGTCTCCAGAAACGGTGAGAGAGGTCGCGCACTGTCTTCTTGCGCAAGCTTCGTCACAAGAATTAGGCCGATACTTCCTTTGCGGGATCTCTACAGGGGGAATAATAGCGCTGGAAATGGCTCTGCAAGCGCCGCAGAGGATCGCGCGCATCGCAAGCGTCGTTTCCTTTGCCGAGTATAACTTCCTTCACCCGCAACTGAAACGCTTATTCGATTTTCTACTGGCGCGTGGCCTGGAGAAGACTTGCCGCCGGCTCTCGCGCTCCACTCTGCTGGCCTTGACGATAAGAGAGCTTTGGGTGGAACGCGCTCACACATCGGTAATGCGCGCGTATTGGAAATGCTTTCAGAAATA
>DASYPF010000234.1:0-10924 GCA_036006905.1 Acidobacteriota bacterium | reverse complement strand
TCGCGCCTCTTTTCTTCTTCGCTCTTGATTTCGATCTGCCAGCCCAGGAGTTTGGATGCCAGACGCACGTTCTGGCCCTTCTTGCCGATCGCCAGCGAGAGCTGATCCTCCTGCACCACTACTTCCAGAATCTTCTGCTCTGGATCGACAAGCAGCACCTTCGAAATCTTGGCGGGGTTCAGAGCATTGATCGTGTAGTCAACCAGATCTTCGGAGTACTTGATAATGTCAATTTTTTCTCCGCGCAGTTCTCGAATCACAGAGTTGATGCGCGAGCCTTTCATACCGACGCACGCGCCTACCGGATCGACGTCATCATCCCGAGAAGAAACGGCCACTTTCGCTCTTTCGCCGGCCTCTCTAACCGCGTTCCTGATGGTCACAGTGCCGTCGTAAATCTCCGGAATTTCCATTTCAAAAAGCCGCATCAAGAGCGTTGGATCGGTCCGCGAGAGAATCACCTGTGGGCCTTTCGTTAGCTTGCTTACTCGCACGATCACTGCACGGATGCGGTCACCTTGCTTGTAACTTTCTGCCCGAGACTGCTCGTGATAAGGGAGGACGGCCTCTGTTTTTCCAATGTCGACAATGATGTCGCTTCCCTCAAAGCGGCGTACGACGCCGTTAATCAGTTCGCCTACACGATCGCTGTATTCGCTGTAGACATTGTCTCGCTCGGCCTCGCGTACTTTTTGAAAGATCACCTGCTTGGCCGTCTGCGCAGCGATCCTCCCCAGCACATCTGTCGGCTTGGGAATCTCTACCGTATCGTCGATCTCCAGGCTCTCGTCGATTTCTTTAGCGGCCTCAAGGGATATTTCCCGGCTCTCGTTGGTAACTTGCTCCACCACGCGCATGACGGCAAAAACCTCGATCATTCCCGTCTCCGAATCGTAGCGGGACTGCAGGTCTTCATTGGTCTTGAAATACTTTTTCGCCGCGGCTACCATGGCATCTTCCAGCGCCCCAATGATGACCTTCGGGTCGATGTTTTTTTCCTTGCTGATTTGGTCAATCATCTGGTGCAACAAGCTTGCGGCCATAACCGTCCTTCAGTTCTTAAACTCAAAAATCAAATTTGCTTTCTGAATGTTATCCAGAGCAATGTGCACCGGTTCGGATTTCTCGTTCTCGAGCAATGTAACCTGGCCGTTCTCACAACTGTGCAGCACGCCTTTAAAGTTACGCTGGCCGTTAACGGCAAACCGCGTCTTCACCCGGGCGAGCCTGCCCTGAAATCTGACGTAGTCCTGTTCCTTGAACAGGGGCCGATCCAGTCCCGGCGATGAAACCTCCAGTGTGTAGTGGTGCGGAATCAGGTCCTCCACATCCAGCAATACACTCAGTTTCTCGCTGACCTGGCTGCAATCATCCAGCGTAATTCCACCCGGTTTGTCGACGTAGATCCGCAACAGAGAATGCTCGCCAGCGTTGAGGAATTCATGATGCACCAGCTCGTAGCCTTCCTCTTCAACAGCGTCATGAAGAAGCTGGCCCAACCGTTCTTGTGTGCTCATGTAATTCCTCCTGTAAAAATAAAAAAGTGGGCATTGCAGCCCACTCTAGGAACTAGAGCAGAATTGAGCACTTAAGTATATCTAAGGAGTGGAGATGAAGGCAATCGGAAATAGATGCGGAAACGGCGGGAAAGGAGCGTGCAATTATATAAAAACGCACTAGTTCCGATTCCTCGGCCGCCGGTCGGAAAAGACATGTGCGTCTAGCCCAGATTATTCACAAACATTCAACACAGCGGCACAGCGGACACGAAAATAGCACAGAGAATAGGGCTGAAATATTCTGAATAGAAGATCGGGCCTAACTGACTGCAATTCCTAAGCTTCACGCGGCGCGGCGGCGCGTTGTAGATCCGGTTACACAAGACGAACCCGATTCCCGCTTCGACGGACCTTCAAAAGGCACTATGATAAGAAGAAACGAGATTGCAAAAACGCGAATACCAAAGAACATGGACACGATCAGACGACGTTGTTGTCACGCCCAGTCTCGAGAGATGCCGGCTTCCGACAAAACAGCGGCTGCTGTGGTCGAACCCAACGTGGTTTCCTTTCGACCAGACCCAGTGGCTAAACACCGCTTGGAAAACGGATTGAGGATTCTGCTAAAGGAAGATCACACCCATCCCATTGTTACCATCATGATCTGGTACCGGGTCGGTTCCCGCAACGAGCGGCCCGGTATTACCGGGATTTCACACTTTTTGGAACACATGATGTTCAAGGGCACTGATCGGTATGATCGGGGCTCAATTGATTTCATAACCATGGTAAACGGCGGATCGAACAACGCGTTCACATCCAATGACTACACCGCTTACTATTTCAGCTTTGCGTCGGACCGCTGGGAGCAGGCGCTCGACATTGAAGCAAACCGGATGCGCCATAACGCCTTTGCGCCTGAGGAGTTTCATTTGGAAAAGCAGGTGGTCATCGAGGAGCTCAAAATGGACCTTGATTCGCCGTGGGGAGCGTTGCGCAAGGCTGTCGAGTCGAAAGCATTTCGCCTGCATCCCTACCGTTTTCCCGTTATCGGCAGAATGGAAGATCTGCGCCGGCTGACGCTACAGCAGATGCGCCACTACTACAACACGTTCTACCGTCCCAACAACGCCACTCTGGTGATCGTCGGAGATATCGATCCTGCTGATTGTCTCGCCAACGTTCGCCGCGCCTTCGAATCGATCCCGGCGGCGGTCATTCCTCAAACGCGCATCCCGGCTGAGCCCTCTCAGGAACGCGAGCGCAGGGTTTTTTTACACACCCCTACCCAGGTAACGCGAATGCTGGTGACCTTTCGCAGTCCCTCAGTTTCTTCGACTGACATGTACGTCATTCCACTGATCGACAAAATTCTATCGGAAGGAAAGCTGTCAAGGTTATTTCAGACTCTGGTCGAAAAGGAACAGTTGGTGTCGCTCATCAGCACAGATTATACAGAGTCGGTCGATCCCCACCTGTTTTACGTCCGGGCTGAACTCCATCCCGAAGTCGAGCCAAAACAGGTGGAAGCGGTTCTGTTTGAGGAGTTGGAGAAGCTGCAGCGTCAGGCAGTGGCACCCGACGAACTGCAACGGGCGCGCAACCAGCTCTCGGCCCAGTATCTATCCGGTTTTGAAACCACTATCGATCAGGCAATCCAGTACGGTCTTTTCGAGACCATTGCCAGCCACCATCTGCTGGAAGAGTACATGGAGCGGATACAAGCGGTGAGCGCGGCGGACATACAGAGCGCAGCTCGCAAGTATTTCCAGAAGCGCAAAAGCACTATTGGATTTTCAATGGCATGAGGGTCTTTGAATGGAGCGTCATAAAATACCGGCTATTCCGGTTCTCCGGCAATTGCTACCTAACGGAGTGGTGTTGTTGATCTCCGGCAATCCCAAGATTCCTCTGGTCCATGTCAATGTCGTAGTACGCTGCGGAACCGCTGAAAACCCTCCCAGCCGGCCGGGGCTTGCCTCGCTAATGACGAGAATGTTCGACGAAGGAACCAGCCGCTTTAGTCATCAGCAAATCGCGGAGACCATCGAAAATTTGGGTGGATCGCTCACCACGTTCAGCAACCGTGAATTAAGCGGCGTTTCTGTTTCGGTGCTCAGCAAAGACCTGCAAAAAGGAATTGACTTGGCTCACGCAGTCATTACGGATCCGGTTTTTCCCGCTGATCGCCTCGAACTGGAAAAAGAAAAAGTCGTTAACCACATTCGCAGCTCAAATGATAACCCTCAGTTTGTTGCCAGTAATGAATTTAACCGGCTCATTTACCGTCATCCAGTGGGCGAACCCATTCAGGGAGACGAACATTCCGTCGGCGTGGCCACCTCCAAAGAGCTATTGGAATTTCATCAAAAAACATTCTCGCCCAAGAACACCTTGATCGCCATGGTCGGAGCCGTCGAGCCCGAGCAAGGCGCGGCACTGCTTTCAGAGCGGTTTTCGAAATGGCAGAATGACGGCTTCACTTTCCCGCCGGTTCCCGCGTTGGATCGCGCCCCGAGAAAGCTCCTTAAAGAAATCAGCATGCCCAAGGAGCAGATCCACATTTACCTGGGGCATCTCGGCATCGATCGAAGAGATCCTGACTACTATGCGCTGCAGGTGATGGACATTATTCTGGGCGGAGGCCCGGGATTTACTTCGCGCATCCCGGCCAAACTACGCGACCAGCAAGGGCTGGCCTACACGACATATTGTGACATCGCCAGTAGTGCCGGTCTTTATCCTGGCCGCTTTGTGGCGTTCATCAGCACATCTCCGGGAAACCGAGACAAGGCCTTGGATGGACTGATCGGAGAGATCAAGAGTCTAGTGGATCATGGAATCACAGATAATGAACTGCATGATGCTCAATCTTACCTGACTGGCAATTTCGTTTTCGATTTTCAGTCTAACGGGCACGTGGCGCGGTTCCTGCTTTCGGCTGAATTATTCCACCTGGGATTTGACTTTCTGGACCACTATCCTCGGATAATCCGGGAGATCACCAAAGCAAACGTGGAGCAAGTCGCCCGAAAACATATCGATCCTGAGAACTGTACGACGGTAATTGCCGGGGCGGTGTGAGAAGAATTGCGGATTGCGGATTCGTCTTATTGCGGATTTAGGATTGCGGATTAATATCGATTGCGGATTGCAGATTGCGGATTGCGGATTTCCAGAATTTTGACGACTAGAGGGTTCTCTTGTAATGGAATCCGTCTAACGGTTTTTGACGGAGAAGTGAAGGCTCCATGGCAAACCAAAGAGATGCAGATCACAAACTCAATCCTCAATCCGAAATCCGTAATCCGCAATTAGAAGATCCGCAATCTGCAATCCGAAATCCGCAATCCGCAATTGGAAGATCCGAAATCCGCAATCCGCAATCGGAAGATCCGAAATCCGCAATCCGCAATTTAATGATGCCGCTCAACTTTTTCGAGAAAAAATTCGGTCTCAACTCCGCTCACTACGAGCAACTTTTGAGCACGGCGCTTTCGCACGGAGGGGATTTTGCCGAGATTTATCTCGAATACCGCATTTCGGAACAAATCAGTTTGGAAGAGGGACTGGTCAAGAACCCGACGCGCAGCATCTCCCAGGGAGCTGGCTTGCGCGTCACGTGTAACGAGCGCACCGGTTACGCCTACTCAGATGACCTGGATGTGAAAGAATTGAACGCGGCCGCCGACATCGCTTCCCACATCGGCCGTGCATCACGATCCTTCAAGGTAGCCCTGCCTGCTCCACGCCTTCCCACCCGCGACCTCTATGCCGTCGACACGCCTGTACTGGATCTACCACTGTGCGAAAAACTCGATCTGCTGAAGCGGGCGGACGCTTCGGCTCGAGCCTTCGACTCGCGCATCACTGAAGTGCGAGCGGTGCTGAACAACGAGATCTGCTTTGTAACCGTAATCAATTCCGAAGACGCCTTTGTTTCCGATTGGAGGCCTCTGACTCGTTTCATTGTGCTTGCCGTGGCGCAGGATGGCAGGTCGCGGCAGATGGGGCAGAAAGGCGGAGGCGGACGAGTGGGGAATGACTTCTTCCGGCAGAAAAGCCCCGAATCCTTCGCCAGGGATGCGGCGCGCCAGGCCATCATTGCGCTGACGGCCGATCCTGCTCCCGCCGGCGAAATGGATGTCGTGCTCGGGCCGGGCTGGCCCGGAATTCTGCTCCATGAAGCGGTGGGACACGGGCTGGAAGCAGACTTCAACCGAAAAAAAACGTCTGCATTCGCCGGCCTCCTGGGGCAGCCTGTCGCCACGTCTGAGTGCACGGTTGTAGACGATGGAACCATTCCTCTTCTGCGGGGGTCTTTAAACATTGACGATGAAGGCGCTTCGACACAATGTACCGTCCTGATTGAAAATGGAATCCTCAAGGGATTCATGCAGGATCGACTGACCGCCCGTCTCACCGGCGCCGCTCTGACAGGGAACGGCCGGAGAGAAAATTACCAGAGTATTCCTCTGCCGCGCATGACGAACACCTACATGCTGGCCGGGTCACGGACGCCCGAAGACATCATTGCTTCTGTGGAAAAAGGACTGTTTGCTCCGAGCTTTGGCGGAGGACAGGTCGACATCACCAACGGCAAGTTCGTTTTCTCGGCCAACGAGGCGTACCTGATCGAAGGGGGCAAGCTTACCCGCCCGCTGCGCGGAGCTACGCTAATCGGCAACGGCCCGGACGCTTTAAAACGGGTTGCGGCGGTGGGGAATGATCTCCAATTCGATGAAGGTGTCGGAACCTGCGGCAAAGAGGGACAGCTCGTTCCCGTGGGCGTGGGGATGCCAACACTCCGATTATTGAAAATGACGGTGGGAGGCACCAGCCTGTGATATCGCAGCGTTACCGGCAGCTTCAGGAAACGGCCGAGGAAGCCGTCCGCCAGGCAATCCGCTACGGAGCCGATGAGGCTGATGCCGTGCTGCTGTCAGAAAATGAATTTCACACCAACACACGAAATGGAGAAGTAGAAGTGATCAAGCAAGCCGGGAAAAAGTCGCTCGGATTGCGGGTCATCATCGATCACCGCAGCGCCATCGCGTCCACATCCGACTTTAGCCTTTCCACTGTAGAAAGTCTGTCCCAAGAAGCGATCGCAGCCGCCCGACAAACGTCGGCAGATTCCTTCCTTTGCCTGCCTGAGCGCGCGCTCTACCGTGATCTCGACTTGACCGAGAGATGGGTCGATGCGGAGGGGCTGAACATTCCGGGAGATCAGAAAATAGCGCTCGCTGCCGCTGCCGACAAAGCAGCGCGAGACTTGGATCCGAGGATTCAAAACAGCGAGGGTGGGAGCTTTACCAGCAGCGAAAGCGTCTGGTGCTACGCCAACTCGCATGGATATTCAGGAACGTTCCCGCATTCCTTATTTTCGCTGTCGGCTATTCCTGTGGCGGTTCAGGACGGAATGATGGAGCGTGACTACTGGTTTAGCGCCTCCTGCTTCCTGAAAAAACTTCGTTCGCCCCGCGAAGTGGGAGAAGTAGCAGCCCGTCGCGCGCTGCGCCGGCTGGGGGCACGAAAAATCTCTTCCTGCGAGGCGCCCGTAATCTTTGACTGTGTTACCGCATCCTCCGTCATGCAGCACGTCTGTGAAGCGCTCAACGGATGCGCCATTTATCGGAAGGCTTCATTTCTGGCCGATCGCCTGGGCGAATCGATTGCTTCGCGCGCAGTTAACCTGATTGACGATCCAACACTCGCCGAGGGATTGGGATCGCGCCCTTTCGATGCCGAAGGGCTGCCGACTAACCCGGCGCCGTTGGTGCGCCAGGGAAAACTGGAGAGCTACCTGCTCGATTCATATTCGGCCCGCAAACTTGGATTGCGCACTACCACCAGCGCCACACGGACAGTTTCTGGAGGGCCGGTGCCTGGCCCTTCCAATTTCTATTTAAAGCCGGGGGAGGCGACGCCGCAACAGTTGATTGCGTCGGTGGGGCGGGGACTTTACGTTACCGAATTGATCGGCTTCGGTGTCAACCTGGTAAGCGGCGATTTCAGCCAGGGCGCTGCAGGGGTGTGGATCGAAGCAGGGGAACTGGCGTATCCTGTGGAAGAAATCACTATTGGCGGAAATCTAAGCGGGATGCTACAGTCCATCGACGCGATTGCCAACGATTTGGAGTTTCTCGCCCCTGTATCCTCACCCACGTTTAAAATATCTCACATGACCATAAGCGGAAGATGAATATCCGACTGGAATCAAGACGCGAAAAGGATTCTGGCGCTAAGCTGATTCTAGCGGTTGCTTTGGCAGCAGCGGTCCTAATTGGAGCGGGGGTATTTGCCTGGGTGCGCCTTTCAAGAACACAAGCCGGACCGCCTCGGGTGGAAGGATTGCTGCATAAGGGCGACGCCGAATATGAGAAATACATTTCGCTGCTTTCCGTGGCGGCAAAAAAAGCGACGGTGCAGCGCAATTATGCCGGCCAGCGGACGGTGCTGGTCAGTGGCACAATTCACAACGGCACCGAGCGGTGGATGGAAGCTCTGGAAATTCGAATCATCCTATTTCATGGAGATCAGCCGGCGTTGCAGGACACTCGACTTCCGCTCTTCCCCGGATCACACGCCAAACCGGCCCCCCCGGAGGGAGATTTCTCATTTGCCATTATGCTCGACAAAGTCCCTTCCGACTGGACAGGCGGAAGTTTCGACGTAGAGATCGCCGGTTTTAAACTTGGCCGATGAAACGCCTGAGCGCACCGCAGTGGGAGAACATCAAGGAGACATTTCGCCCACAACGGCGCATAGCGCGCTTGACGCTGGTTGGTGCGGTCCTCTATGTGCTGGGCCTGATCATCGACCGAGCTTTCCCTGATTCGCTCTTTGGATTTGTTCACAATCTGGGTGTAATCCTGCTGCTCGCCGGCGGCGTCTATTACATGTTTGGAGCATTCCTCTGGCTGCAGCGCAAGCTCCTGTGGAAGGTACGCAACAAACTAATCGTTTCCTACGCCTTCGTTGGAATTGTGCCGCTGGCGCTGCTGTTAGTCATGATCTGGCTGGGCGCCAAGCTTGTGTTCGGACAACTGGGCGCCGTCTATCTCAGCAGTGAAATCGACAGGATTACCGACGAGCTGGAAGAACTGAACGTGGCGCTGCACCTAACACAGCCGCGGGCGGAACAGAAAGCCTTCCTTTCAGATGCGCTGTATGAACGCGCCATTCCGGCGGACATTCGCAGCCGTTATGCAGACCTCGAGTTCCACGTGTTTGTGGAACATGAAGGAAAGTACGCGCCGCTCAGCCTGTCCGAGGAGAAGCAGCTCCCCGCCTGGATTCCGCGGCCACGCTGGCGTGGTGTGGTGATGGACAACGGCGCCGTCTATCTTCGAAGCGTGTGCTTTAGAGAATCGCCACTGGGGAATTACGCCACAGAGTTTTCGCTTCCTCTAAGCCAGTCGACGATTGATCTATTGCAGCAGCGAACCGGCATTCAGATTCTCCCCCTGCAACTCAAGATTCCCGCAGGAAGCGCCGCGCGCAAACCTCATCTGGAGCTGGAGAAGTCGCAGTCGGAACAAACATCGGCGTTTCTCTCTGACGCGGGCAGTAAACTGGCCTTAAGAGGCATCGCCTGGCCTTCGCTACTTCAAAGCATCGACTGGCAGACGGGAAAAAATCCCCTCAACGTTAAGGGAGTGGTCGTGCTGGTGTCGTCGTTCTGGAATATTTACAATCATTACTTCTACGATACCGGAGATTTCGGGCGCCTAATCCTTCTGGTTCTCGGCTTGGTCGGCGCCGTTTGCCTGGTCGTGGAAGCCTTTTCCGTCCTGCTGGGACTGCTGATTGCCCGATCCATCACCGCTTCGGTCCATCACCTTTCTTCTGGAGCACAGAGTATCCTGGTCGGCGACTTCGGTTACCGAATCAAAACGCGTAATCGCGATGAGCTGGACCACCTGGGTCAGACATTTAACCAGATGTCGGCCAGCATGCAGCAGTTGCTTCTGGAGGTGGCCGAGAAGGAGCGCTTGGAGAAGGAAATCGAAATCGCGCGCGAGGTACAGGCGCAGCTCTTTCCCCGCTATATTCCTAAAACTTCGGGTTTGGAGCTTAGTGGCACCTGCATTCCGGCGCGCACTGTCAGCGGCGATTACTACGATTTCGTGGCGCATTCAGCCACTGTCATCGATGTTATTGTCAGCGACATCAGTGGAAAAGGTATCTCGGCTGCGCTGCTCATGGCCAATCTACAATCGACCATTCGCAGCCAGGCTTCGATTTCTCGGCTAAAGGGTGAGTTTTCCGGCGGCCGGGCGGATGGAGCTGACGTTTGCAGCATCGTCCAGATGATCAATCGGCAGTTGTACGAAAATACTTCCCCCGAGAAATATGCGACGCTGTTTTACGGCAGATACAACTCTGAAACCTGCTCGCTTACTTACTGCAATGCCGGCCACAATCCGCCCTTGCTTTTCAATGATGGCTCCGTGAAGCGGCTCGAGGCGGGCGGCACTGTCGTCGGTTTATTCGACAGTTCCAGTTACGAGCAAAGCCAGTTGATTCTGAACCGCGGAAACGTTCTGGTTTTCTATACCGACGGTTTAACAGAGGCGGAGGATCCTCATGGAGAAGAATTTGGCGAAAAGCGCTTAGTCGAACTGATCGCCGCCAACCGCTCCTTGAGCGCCGAGAAACTGCGACTGTTGTTGTCGGATACCGTCCAGGGCTGGACGGCGGGAGGCGAACAGTACGATGACATCACTATTGTAGTGGCCAGAGTGAGGTGAGGCCGGGAGGCAGACGGCAGGAGGCAGACGGCAGTCGCGAATGACGAATGTCGAAGTGCGAATGTCGAATGAAAAGCATGAGCTATAATTAATGATCGAATGTGAATATCGATTTTAGCATCCTACATTCGACATTCGCACTTCGTAATTCGTCATTCGCCACTACCTCCTGCCGACTGCTTCCTGCCGCCGCGGACGTTAATGAAAAAACTCTTTACTTTTGATTCAATTTTTGATTACTTCCTTGGACAGTTTTTCCACCTAACACTGCATTTAGGGGCACATTCTATGACAACTCAAAATGCTGTTAATGAATTCGTACGGCAAAAACTTCGCAAACTGCGCCTTGCAAAGAACATTGGCGTGAAACAGATGGCTGCGTATCTCGGTATTCCCTGCAGCTCTTACGCGTGCATGGAATCAGGTTTCTACAAGATTAATCTGGACCATCTCTTTCGTATCCTTGGGGTTTTGGAGGCCGACATCACGGAAGTTTGGCCGGCGGAAACGGCCGGTGTTCCAGTCGGCGACATTTCTGCTTACCTGAAGCGAATCCAGGAATTTCGCCTCGGTGAAATTGTTTCCCTATGCGGCGCGGAAGGAGGAGCACTGTTCTCAGTGCGCGGCGGCGGCTGTTCCGCTCTGCTTCACAATCATCTAAGTGAGTTT
>DASYPF010000233.1:0-11435 GCA_036006905.1 Acidobacteriota bacterium | reverse complement strand
GTTTCGTGACTGGGACGAGTACCAACGACAGGAAGTGGTACGTCTTTCGGAGAAATTCGGCGACTTATTTGAGGAAATTGAACGCTATGTCGCCGAGAATCGCCTCTCTTTGGTCAGCGACCAGTGCCTTTTGGATGCTCTTGAGGTAATCGAAAAGAGTCTCCAGACCGAATCCAAGGGGATCATCTACCGACCTTCCGCTTCATCTCTGGCTGCGGAGGCGGCAGCCAACGAGATCCAAGACATTTTGGAGGCGCGGCGCGGCAAGGTCGACGTCACTGTTCCTCATTTGAGCAGTTCGGACGCTGCCGCCATCGTGCGCATTCTGAAGAATGACGTCGCCTTCCACATTCAATCCGGCACCAGCTACCTCGATTTTGTGGCGCGCTCGCACCCGGACAAAAAAGAATCCTCCAGACTGATACTTCCCTGAGAGACATGCGGCGCGTCATCGTCGTCCATTATCATGAGATTGGACTGAAGAAGAAGAATCGTTTCTTTTTCGAACACAAACTGCAACAGAACATTGAGCGCGCGCTCGCAGACTTTCATGTGAACACGGAGCGTCTCTCCGGTCGCCTGGTAGTGCCGATTCCTGACTCTGTTCCGACGGAAGTGGTGGCGCCACGATTGAAGACGGTTTTTGGTGTGGTTTACTTCGCAGAGGCGACCGAATGCAGCCAGGACTTGTCGGAGATTGAGCGGCTGCTGGAGAACCAGTTCTCACGCGACTTTCAATCGTTCCGTATTCATGCGCGCCGGTCCGAAAAAAATATTCCTATGACGTCGCAGCAGATCAACGAAAGCCTGGGCGCGTTCGTGGTACGGCGCACCGGTAAAAAGGTGAGCCTGGATTCTCCGGATCTGACCTTTTTTGTGGAGATGGTACAGGGCCGCGCTTACGTCTACACCGACCGCATCGAAGGTCCCCACGGGATGCCCACGTCCAGCGGAGGGAAAGCCGTAGCGATGCTGTCAGGCGGAATTGATTCGCCGGTAGCCTGTTATCGCGTGATGAAGCGCGGATGCCGCCTGGCATTTGTCCATTTCCACAGCTCCCCGTTTACGACCCGGCAATCGCAGGAAAAAGTGGGGCAGATCATTCGCGTCCTGAATCGGTACCAGCACCGCTCTCGAGTGTACTGGGTGGGGTTTGCCGAGATTCAGAAGAAAATCATGGCCTACGCGCCGGCAGAAGCACGTGTGCTGTTTTATCGGAGAATCATGATGGCCATCGCCGAAAGAATCGCGCGCCGCGAAAACGCCCATGCGCTGGTTACAGGGGAAAGCATCGGCCAAGTGGCTTCGCAAACTCTGGAAAATATCCGGATCATCAACGAGGGGATTCAAATACCCGTGCTGCGTCCACTGATCGGTCACGACAAAGAGGAAATTGTGGAACTGGCTCAGAAAATTGAGACCTATCCGATTTCCATTCTTCCAGATCAGGACTGCTGCTCGCTGTTTGTTCCCAGACACCCGGAGACAAGAGCAACCCCCGAGTATATGCAGCGGGCCGGTCGCGATCTGGATCAGCTGGCGCTGGTCGAAGAAGGGATGGCAGCGGTGAGGAGTGAAGTTATTGAAGGAAGCTTGGAATGACGAATGACGAAGTACGAATGACGATTGAGGAGCGACGAGAAGCGTCATTATTTGTCCTTCACACTGTTTCCTAACGCCTTGGTCATGGGTCATTAGTTTCCAACCGACTAAAAGGACGAATGACGAGTGACGAGTGACGAATGACGCTTTTCGCCTGTCCACTGCCTCCTGCCTCCTGCTTCCTGCCGACTGCCGACTGCGCTCTGCCTACTGCCTGCTGCCGTAGCGTAACACTCGGCCCGATCGTTGTGGGTTTATTTCGCCGTTGCGCAGAGCACAGATTCCGTTGACAAAGACATAATCAATCCCAGTCGGGTAATTAAATGGATTTTCAAAGGTCGCGGTATCGGCGATCTTTTCCGGATCGAAGATGACCAGATCGGCGAAGTATCCTGTACTGATCCCTCCCCGTTGCGGCAGCTTCATTTTGGCAGCAGGCAGACTGGTCATCTTCTTTACGGCGTCTTCCAGACGGAATGCTTTCTTCTCTCTTGCATACAGCCCCAGGACGCGAGGGAAAGTTCCAAAAGAACGCGGATGCGGCCGGCCCTCAGCCAGTGGTCCGGCGGCAGCCAGAGCATTTCCATCGGATCCGATCATGGCAAGAGGGTGCTGCAAAATGCGCACCAAATTGTCCTCGTTCATCGCAAACGCCACTATCGAGACATTGGCCTTTTCTTCGATCATTAGCGCGCGGGCGGCATCGAAGGGGGCGATTTTGCGGTTGTCGGCGACCTGTTGAATGGATTTGCCCTGCGTCCATTTGTTGGCGCCGCCTTCAACGGAAGCCACAAAATAAGCATCCCATGAATTGGCCGAGCGCACCTTGGCTTCCACTTCGGTACGCGCTTTTTCCATCAGAGCGTCATCCTTCAAACGAGAAAGAAATACTTCTGGTCCTCCCTCTCGCAACCATAGCGGATAGATGGTAGCCAGTCCCGTGGAAAAAGCGATATAAGGATAGCGATCGAAATGAATGTCGAGCCCCTTCTTTCGGGCCGATTCGATTTCGCCGAGCGCTGCGTCAATTTTAGACCAGTTGCTGCGGCCCTCTGTTTTCAAGTGAGAGATTTCCAGACGCGCGCCGGATCGCTGGGCCACGTCAATAGCTTCCTGAATCGCCTCAATCAATCGGTCGCCTTCGTTGCGCATGTGAGTTGCGTAGAGCGCGTTGTGCAGTCGGGTAACTCGATTCAGCTCGGCGAGTTCTTCTGTTCCGGCGAAGCTTCCCGGCGTGTACTCCAGGCCGCTGGCCAGTCCAAAGGCGCCCTGGCCAATGTACAGGTCGAGCAGTTCCTTCATTTTTGCCAGCTCGGTTGCGCTGGCAAGACGATTCTCCTCGCCCACAACAAAAGCGCGCAGCGATCCATGGCCGACCAGCGACGCATAATTGATTGACAACGGCAGCGCTTCCAGGGATGCCGTGTAGGAAACAAAATCCAGATCGGGATTCCGGCGGGAAGGAACTGCGCTGGATCCGCAATTGCCGGTGAGCTCTGTAGTCACTCCCTGGCGCAATTTGCTTTCTGCATGAGGGTTGACGGTCAGCTGCGAATCGGTGTGCGTATGGATGTCGATGAATCCTGGAGCTACGCAGCGGCCCGCAAGCGCGATCACTTCGGCGCGGCCGGCTTTCCTGATTTTTCCAATCCTCCGGATGCGATCTCCGACAATCAAGATATCGCCGTGATACGCGGTCCGGCCGAAGCCGTCCAGGATGCGGCCATCCTTCAACAAATAGCCGGCCGGCTCGGAAGCTCCGGGTTGCTTTTGGCGAAGCGCCAAAGGTCCAACAAGTCCAGTGAAGAGAAATTCGCGTCGATTCATGCTTTAATGATTTTAGCCGCAAGTGAATGAATTAAGAATTAAGAATTAAGAATTGGAAAACAAAATTAAGGTCAACATTCTTCATTCTCCATTCTTAATTCTTCATTCTTCATTCTTAATTCTTAATTCTTAATTCTTAATTCTTAATCCCCGATGCATTTGCGGCTAATATTCGTACATGCGCCCGTTGATCTCGCTGCTGAAGATTATCGTGCTATCCGCGTCGGGCGTGCGCGATTTGATTGCCGAAAACCCGCGCGTTCTAGCCGGAGCGCTTTTGATTGCGGGAACCGTATTGTGGACGCTGGAAAGTAGTTTTTCCTTCAACCCTTTCTCTCTTCTCATCCACGCGGTAGTTCTTCTGGTTTATGTCGCATTTATTTATGTCCCGGCTGCGGTGATCGTATGCAACCTGTTTGCGGGCGATGGCCTGAGCTTTCAGATTTCGCGTCAAGAATACGAAAGCAATTTCGTTTCCCTGGCGTCGCTTTTAGGCGTCGTTCTGCTCGCGGCTGCCGCTATCGGATCTTTCAACCCGGCCATAGGTTTCGTGGCACTGGCGGCCGGCTACTTGATCTACGTCCCGTTTGCGCTGAAGGAAACCAACAGCCTCACTTGGGCGGCGGGCGCAGGCGCCGCAGCCGCGCTCATAGTGACTTTCCCGCTTGCCGCTGTCGGCATGAAATTTCTGTTTGCGCTGCCGCTGTTTCTTTTGATTTGGTTGTTATGGATAGGTTCGACTCGCCTGGGAGCCGCTTTGCGAGACCAGCGCCGGCGCGGCCGCTTTGAGGAACAGCTTCGGCTGGATCTTATAAATCCTCACGATTCCGATGCCTGTTATCAGCTCGGCTGGCTTTACCTGAAGAAGCGGCGCTTTGCCGATGCAGAAAAGTTTTTGCGAAAGGCGGTGGAGCTGCAGCCCTTAGAAGCCGACTATCACTATGGATTAGCTCGTGCCTTGATCGAGCAGGAACGATGGATGGACGCCTTTGAGCCGTTAGAAAAGGTCTATCAGATCGAGCCTCACTACCAGATGGGCGACGTGCTTCGCGATCTGGGACTGGTTTACCTGCAGCTCGACTATCCGGATCAGGCCGAACAGTTCTTGTGTACTTTTCTCGAAGAGCGGGTATCCGACGCCCAGGGGAAATATTGGTTGGCTCAAGTGCTGGTCAAAAAAGGACAGTTGGACGAAGCGCGGCTCTGGTTAAGGCGTCTGGCTGGCCGCGCGGAAACGCCGGGAGGCTTTCACAAAATGGAAACGCGCTATTGGAAACGGAAAGGTCGCGAATTAGCGAGGAAGATTGGGGAGTAAGTTCAACGGTAAGTCGAGTCCAAGGTCGAAGGTTAAAAGTCGCAGGTCGAAAGTCGCAGGTCGAAGGTCGAAAGTCGAAGGTCGAAGGTCGAAGGTCGAAGGTCGAAAGTCGAAGGTCGAAGGTCGAAGGTCGAAAGTCGAAGGTCGAAAGTCGAAGGTCGAAAGTCGGGATTGGAAGTTAGAACATTGCTGGGGTGCTTCTCGTCAAAAAGAAAGAAGGTCGAAAGTACTACTGACTTTTGACCTTCGACCTTCGACCTGCGACCTTGGACTTGGGACTTTCGACCTTCGACCTTCGACTTGCGACCTTCGACCTTCGACCTGCGACCTGCGACCTTCGACTCTGGATCTTCGACCTTCGATTAAAGTGTCACTTCGAAATTTCCGGCGTAATCTCGCGCCACTCGAGCATCTCTAGCGGCAGCAATCTCAATCCCATGCGGACCATGTCGCTGCTGTAATAAAAAGCGGTATTACCGCTGAGTGTCATGTTGGTGGGGCCTGCGACATAGTTCGGGCCAGTCTTGGTCAGGTTCTCCACGAACATGCCGCCAATGAACGATTCGTTGACGCCGTGGAAATTGATCGACCCGCCGCCTACCACTAGAATCACGCCGTCCCAGGTAAACGCCCCCCCCACTTCGAGATCCCCGGTCACTATCAGTATTCCGGCTCCGCTGGCGTTGCCCGTTACCTTCAGATCGCTATTGATATAGGTAATTTTCGGATCGTCGGTTGTTCCGAGGTTGTCCGGCGCGCTCCCGCCGCTCCACTGCTGCGATGTGCTGTAGTAGTTGTTGGCGTAGGGTTTGACCAAATTGACGAAGTTGCCCACAAAGTTGTTGTTCAATACCTTTTGGGTGTCCGGATCCGAACTGGTGCGCAAGACATTAGTAATATCGCCCACCGACGGAGTGTCGTCCAGGTTGATCCCCGGGGCGCCGACCACGTTGCCGCTCTGCCGCAAATTGAGCTGATCGTAAAGCGACGTAGCGATAGGACTGCCATCTCCAGTGGCAGGACTGTCGTAAATGGTGGCAATTCCTGTTCCGGCGCCAACGGCGTTTTCAGAGTGGGCGTTGACGATCTGATCCCGGGTCATCCCGTTGTGATTGTAGCCGTCGACGTCAAACTTCACTCCGTTGAAGGTGGCGGAAGTGGACGGACCGCTCAGAGAGAGCGGACTCTTTAAATCGAATGCCGTGCTGCGCTTCATCATCGCTTCGACAATGGCAACAGAATTGGGAATCGTCTTGGCCGAACCCACTTTTTCGGCTCCCAGTGTCTGGCGAATTCCCGTGACGCGCACCAGAATGCGAAAGTCAGTGTCGACATTCGGATCCGGATCGCTGCCAAAGACGCCGTTGCCGCCGCCGCTGTTGTTGGACACTTTGACGAAATAGCGGCCGTTTGCGTACGGCTGGCCGGTCACCGGTGTGAGCAGGCCGCTGACCTTGTAATATTTGGCCGGACTGGGCGGTGCATTGAAGTTGACATTGCGCGCGGCGCGAGAAGAGATCGCATTGCGCGCCGCATCGCTGCCACCTGCTGGCTGGTCGCTGCTTACGTAAGCCGGCACATCCGACTGCGTGACCAGAAAAGTATTGAAGTCATTTTTCTGAAGCGTCGCCTTGGCGGTATTCAAACCGGCATCGGCAATGGCCAGCGCTTCCTGGTGCGTCACGTAATTTTCACTGATGCGATATTCGATGTTGGCATGAAATGAAAAAGCAAGGCCCAACAGTGTCAGTAGAGTCAAGCCGAGCAGCGCGAAAATCAACGCCGCCCCTTTTTCGGAATTAAAAGTGTGATTCTTCAGCATGGGTTTTATACCTCTCGTTCGGGCACTATTAGGCGCTACTTCGACCTGGGGTCGGGTGAGTATCATCACAGAGGAAAAATTTAGGCAAGGGCATTTTTTTGACGATGTTGCCGCATTTCGGCAGGTGGCTTGTAACACCATGCGGCTCCTGAGTTTTTTCTATCCCAGCATTCGGTTGACCTTGGTGTCCTTAGTGTCCTTTGTGGTTAAAAAACTTTTACCACTAAGGGCTATCCCCCACAAGCAGCTTTTTTAACTCGTTCTTGGGGGGCTGAGTCCTTAGCTTTGCGTGTTTTTTTTCAGCGCCCGAAGAAGCGTGCTTTTGTCGATGTTGGCGCCGCTTAAAACCAGCACTACTTTCTTGTTTCGAAGCCGGCCACCCAGACTTTCAGCGGCGGCAAGCGGAGCGGCCCCAGCGCCCTCTACAAGGTTATGGGTTGTTTCCAAAAGCACCGCGATGCTTCTCAAGATGTCTTGGTCACTGACCAGCACAAAATCATCCAGGTATCTCTGCATGATTTCAAACGGCAGCTCGAACGGAACTCGAGTCGCCAGGCCATCGGCAATAGTCTGGCAATTTGGCGTGGTGCGAATTTTTTTTTCCTTCCAGGAGAGATAAACCGCGGGAGCGTTTTTAGACTGCACGGCTATGACGCGCGTCCGCGGCCGCAGCTTGTTGCGCACCGTGAGCGTTCCGCATACGCCGCTTCCTCCCCCCACTGGAATAATCACGACGTCAGCATCCAGCGCATGGAAGATCTCCAGTCCGTACGTACCGACGCCGTTTAGCAGTTCCGGCTCGGCGACGTGTACATAACGCGTTCGGTCGCGTCGCGCCATTTCTTCGGCGCACAGCCGCGCCTCGTCAAAATCCGAACCTGTCTCAATCAGTCTTGCTCCGAAAGCCCGCATTGCCTGGTTCTTCTCCGGGTTGTTTCCTTTGGGAACGAATAGGGTGCACTCGATGCGGTAGAGCCTTGATGCAAAAGCTAGAGACTGTCCATGATTACCGCGCGTGGCGCTGACGATCCCGTGCTTTCTTTCGCCCCTGGAAAGCTGTCCGGCCAGATTTAAGCCACCGCGGACTTTGAATGAACCGGTAGGGTTGTGGTTTTCATGTTTCAGGAAGATCTGCGCTTTCAGTCGTTCGCTCAGCAGCGGTGAAAAAATCAAAGGCGAGGGCTGCATGTGGGGATAGATCCGCTCTCGAGCTGCTTCGATGGCTTTGAAGTTCACGTCGGTGGTGTCGTAGTGTTTAATGTCGTGCCGCATACAGGTGTCCTTGGTGCCCTTAGTGTCCTTGGTGGTTAAAAGGCTTTTCACCACTAAGGACACTAAGGACACTGAGGAACGAGGGAATGGTCACTTTCTCCGGACAATCAGCTTATAATGATGGTCTTCGATTAGAAAGGGGTGTTCTGAATGAAGACACAAGCCATTAGCAGCCGGATCGATGAAATCAACGATCTCTTGGGGCGAGAGGCAGACGAGTTGCTGAACCACAAGTGCAAGACGATTCCCAAAGAATTACTGCATCTTCCCGGATCCGATTGGGTGGACCGCATATTTGCAACTTCCGATCGGCCGACACCGGTGCTGCGCAGCTTGCAAAGCCTTTTCGGCCATGGACGTCTGGCCGGAACCGGTTACCTCTCCATTCTGCCTGTCGATCAGGGCGTAGAACATTCTGCTGGCGCGTCTTTTGCAAAGAATCCCGCGTATTTTGATGGAGAAAAGATCGTAGAGCTCGCTATTGAAGGAGGCTGCAACGGAGTGGCGTCCACTCTTGGAGTGCTGGGAAGCGTGGCCCGCAAATACGCGCACAAGATTCCTTTCATACTCAAATTCAATCACAACGAGTTGCTGACGTATCCGAACGCATTCGATCAAATCTTCTTTGCCGGCGTCAAACAGGCCCGCGATTTGGGGGCGGTCGCCGTAGGTGCCACGATCTATTTCGGCTCTCCTGAGAGCGGGCGCCAGATTGTCGAAGTTAGCAAGGCTTTTGAGGCCGCGCATGAGATGGGGATGGCAACCATCCTTTGGTGCTATTTGCGCAACAACGCCTTCAAAGTCGGAGGTACCGATTATCATGCGAGCGCCGATTTAACCGGTCAGGCAAACCATTTAGGCGTGACCCTGGAAGCCGACATCGTCAAACAGAAGCAGCCCACAAACAACGGCGGATTCAAAGCTCTCAACACCGGCGAAAGCAGTTACGGAAAAATCGACGAGCGGATGTACACCGAACTTACTTCAGACCATCCCATTGACTTGACTCGGTATCAGGTAGCTAACAGCTATATGGGTCGGATTGGTCTGATCAATTCGGGCGGGGCCTCGGGCAAAGACGATCTGGTCCAGGCGGTGACGACAGCAGTGGTCAACAAGCGAGCCGGTGGCATGGGTTTGATCAGCGGCCGCAAGGCTTTCCAGAAGCCCATGGGCGAGGGAGTCAAGCTACTGAATGCCATTCAGGACGTTTATTTGTGCGAGGAAGTGACCATCGCCTGAATCCTGATTGTCTCAATTGCGGATTGCGGATTGTCTCAATTGCGGATTGCTGATTTCGGATTGCGGATTGTTTCGATTTCGGATTGCTGATTTCGGATTGCGGATTGTCTCAATTGCGGGTTGCGGATTGCGGATTGGTTCGATTGCGGAATATTGAGCTTCAATGCCCGGAGACGGTCCATGATCATTAGGTCGTCACCATTGCCAAGCGGAACAGAGTTGCCATGATGTTTCCCCGCTTGGATTTCAGACCGTTAAGATGCCAACGCTACGCACATCGTCAATCCGCAATCCGAAATTAGCAATCCGAAATCGAAACAATCCGCAATCCACAATCCGCAATCCGCAATCGGAACAATCCGCAATCCGCAATCCGCAATCCGCAATTGAGGCAATCGGCAATCCGCAATCACGATGAGGGCCGTCCGCATTCACACCCATGGCGGCCCGGAAGTGCTTCAGCTTGAACAAGTGGAAGAACCGGCGCTGCGCCCCGGTACGGCAGTGGTTCGGGTGCGCGCGTGCGCGCTGAACCATTTGGATCTCTGGGTGCGACGCGGAATCCCGGGCGTTCGTATTGCTCTTCCCCGCATCCCGGGAAGCGACATTGCCGGCGAAGTGGATTCGATTGACGCCGGAACGCCGTTTTCCACCGGCCGGCGTGTGATTGTTTCCCCCGGCGTCAGCTGCGGCCACTGCCGTCAATGTCTCGCCGGAGAAGACAACCTCTGCCGAAGCTACACGCTCCTGGGATCCGGCGTCGATGGCGGCTGCGCTGAAAAAGTCCAGGTTCCGCTGGCGAACCTTATTGAATTAGAAGAGGGGCTCAGCTTTGAACAGGCTGCCGCTTTTCCACTGGTGTTTCTGACCGCCTGGCACATGCTTGTCACTCGGGCGCAAATCCAGCCGGGAGAAGAAGTGTTGATTCTCGGAGCCAACAGCGGAGTGGGAAGCGCCGCTGTCCAGATCGCAAAGCTGTTCCGGTGCCGCGTGATCGCAACTGCCGGCAATGAAGAAAAGGCCGCGGCCGCGGTAGCGCTGGGGGCCGACGTGGTGATTAATCATTATCAGGAGCGGATCTCTGACGAGGTCCGCAAGGTTACGGGCAAGCGGGGCGTCGACATCGTCTTTGAACATGTGGGCAAGGCCACATGGAATGAAAGTTTGCTGTCGCTGGCCAGGGGTGGCCGGCTGGTGACCTGCGGCGCCACCTCAGGTTACGCGGCCGAAACAGATCTCCGCCACGTCTTCAGCAAACAGATTTCCATTTTGGGATCCTACATGGGAGGGAAGGCAGAACTCCTGCAAGCTTATTCGTTCCTAAAGAAGGGGTTATTTGCGCCGGTCGTCGATCGCGTCTTTGCGTTGGAGGAGGTCCGCCAGGCGCATCAATATCTGGAAGAGGGGAAGCAGTTTGGCAAGGTGGTGCTGCGCATCTAGAATTTCGAATGACGAAGTACGAATGACGAATGGGTAATGCGTATTTCATCATGGTCATTCGAAATTAACGGATAGCACTCTACTTCTTCGTGTCCTTTGTGTCCGTTGTGGTTAAAAAGCTTTTCACCACAAAGGACACCAAGGACACCAAGCAGAGGAGTCCTGTTCTGTGTCATTCGCACTTCGAAATTCGAACTTCGGACTTCTAAATCTTCTGCCTGCCCGCATACCCATCCTCGACTTCGTGCCAATACTCTATGGAATCTTCCCCCAGCTCCCAGCACAAATAAACCTCACGGCCTTCTCTAAGGTGAGGGAAGTCGATCAGACCACGGTTGAGATCCTTTACGAGAATGCCTTGCTCCTGAATGCGGTTGAGCGTGTTTTGCAGATCGATCAGTTCTTCTACGTAGAGCGTGCCGAGGGGGCTGCCTGCATTGTCGGCGCCTTTTTCCTTTAACAATTCGACTTCGGATGCTTTTTCATCGATCGATTTTTTTACGCCGGTAAGATGGGCCACCCAATCCCGTATCAGCTTTAGGGTCTGATTGGCCTCACTTAGTGTGAAATAACGCTTCTGCTCCATGTAAGTAAAAGCTAGAGGATGGAGGATCGACGATAGAGGATCGCGGTTAGTGCGCGATCCTCGATTCTCCACACTCCGTCCTCGATTCTCATTTCGAGATTATTTTTTTAAATCGCGTGCGTGTCCATACTAAAATTCTGGTATGTCGGAAAAACCTACGGTCGCAATTTCTTCTGAAGATCAGGTCCTGGACATCAACAACGCTTTCTATAGAGCACTTCAGACACTGGACTTAGGCGAAATGGACCGAATTTGGTTGCATAAGGACTGGGTCTTCTGCACACACCCGGGATGGCAGGGAATTACTGGTTGGGGGGAGATTCGAGACA
>DASYPF010000232.1:0-12362 GCA_036006905.1 Acidobacteriota bacterium | reverse complement strand
TCGAGTTCGCCGCGAGCGGAGTGATACAGTAAATGCTTGCCTTTCAACTTGCCCGGGTGGCGAAACTGGCAGACGCACGGGACTTAAAATCCCGGGCCCCGAAAGGGGCGTGACGGTTCGATTCCGTCCCCGGGCACCACTAACTGTCTGCGTTGATGTCACTTAATTCACCCTGCCGGCTTTCGCCGCGGCCGCGCTGAAGCCATCCGAAGGCCGAGTCATGACCGCATCATGACCACATTCAAGAGCCTGTTGCGCCGATTTTTTCATTTCGCGCGCCTGCTCGTCTTGCCGTTTCTCTAGCTTCTGCAGCGCGTCGACGACGTCCGATTGGGAAACGATCGCGTACCGATCGAAAACACTGCGCGTTTTCCATCCGCCGATGCGCATGATCACGCCCTCTGCGACGCCAGCACGGCGGAAGTTACGAGCCGCGGTGCGACGCGTGTCATGCAGGATCAAGCCTTCGCACTTCAGATCACGACCGCTGGCGCCACAGCGGTCACACTTTTCGCCGGCAAGTTGCGTCTCGCATTTCCTGCATAGCATGCGTGCCAGGCCGGCGGCTACGCGAGCATCGTCCCAGGCCTTGCCCAACTTCCTGATAGGCCGTCCATTAGGGCGGGTGAAAACACAATCGTCACCGGTCTTTCCTCGCAAGCATTCGCTGAGGAGCGCATGGACTGTATCAGTCATCGAAGCTTCTCGACCCTCGCGATTCTTGGTTGATCCGGGATCTAGGCGAATCGTGCGAGCAATTAGATCGCAATGGCGGGCTCGGAGATTTAGTAGTTCCTGTTTTCGCCAGCCGTAAACGTGCGCGACCTCAAGGAGAGTCCGTAGCCAGAGTTCTGACGTCGCCAGAGTGAGGCGATCGTACTGCTCGTCCTCGAGGAAGCCAGATCGTGGTGGGTCTTCCTGAAGCCGTGGAAATTTTGGGAGACGCGGCACTTTAGCGGGACTCGCGTAATAGCCCAGCCGAAACATTTTTTTTAAGGCGGCCATTTCCCTATTCACTGTGGCGTTCTTTGCGCCGGCGTTGAGGCGCTCGTCGACATATCGGCCGATCAGCGTACTGCTCACGTCCGCGACCCTCAGTGCGCCGAAAAATGGCTCCAGGTGCAATTTCCACCGCCGTTCCGCATGTTCCAAACTTTTGCGGCCATTGATCCGATAGTCGCGCAGAAAATCCTCAGCGAGTTCGTTGACTTGGATCCGTCGGACTTCGGGTTCAATGAAAGACGAGGTATCGACTTCGCGCAGCCGTTGCGTGAGCTTCTGCATGGCTGCCGAATAGTCGCGCTCTCCCGTCGCTTCGCGGACGGTTTTGCCTCGGGATGAAAACTTGATGGTCCACGTCTTGCATCCTGGCTGTTTGAAAATGCTGCCGGACCCTCTACGCCTGCTCATATTGTCCACCTCGTACTTATATTGAACCAGACGCTTGGTTCGCAGTCAAGCGTTGTTACTGCGAGCCAATCTTGTGGCGATCAATAAACTTGTCCAGGTCGCGGCGATCGACGAGAAAGGGGCTGTTCTTCCCCTGAAGCTGTAAGTAGGGCAGCTCCCCTGAATTAATCAACTGCCGGAGAGCCTTCGCTCCAAGTCCGAGATAACGTGCAGCCTCACTGGTGCGCATGAGACGGGGATCGCAAACTTCACTGGCCGGATTGTTTCTTGAGGCCATCCCTTACGCAGAAGCCTCCATGGACCGTGGTTCATCTCCGAGATGAGTGCGAGGGTTCTTTTTGCGCTGTAACTCCCGCGCCAGCCGCTCTTTTACAGTCAAAGCTCGATTCGGGTTGGGGAACGGCGGGAATGTTTTAATCCGCGCGACGGCCTGCTTGAGAATGGAATGTACCTGAGCCTGACCATAAGGTAAGCCGGCAGTCGCGAGCTGTTCGCGTGTCTCTCTAACCTCAGATAGATATAGCGAAGTTTTCTGCTCTGCTGCTACCTGCCGCTCGGCTTGCAGTATTTCTTCGAGGATCTCGATCACCTCCGCGGGTTTGGGCATGAACTTCGACTTCTTCATCCAGCGGTGGAAAGCCGTCTCGATGTGGCATGGCGGATAACCCTGCATCACCCAGATCCAGTAGTCTGACTGGCGCTGGCTGAAATCCTCGCTATCGAGCGACATCTCGCGCACGAGGTGCAACATATTAGCGGTCATAGCGGCGGAGGCTTTCCCGGAGTACGGCGCTAGTTTGTTCGAGTTTCTGGGCGCGTTTACTAAATCCAGTGCGCTCATTTTTCGATTGCTTCCTTTCTTTCTTAGAACCAACATCAAAATCAGAAAGAGAGGGAGACAAATCCCCGCACCCTTTGTGAACGTCTGTGGAATCTTCGGAAAAAGCGGGATTGAATCGTCGCCTTTTCTCGTTGATTTTCCGGATCCCTTCCTCGATGAGCGCTACCAGTGGCGGATAAAACAGTAGCTTTTTCCCGTCCACCATCTCTCGGACCTCGAAGCAGGCCAGCAGACGGGACTTGTGGGATTCCCAAAAGTCTTTCCGCTTCGCCCCCGCGATCGACCAGAGATTCGAAGACATAGGTAAGAAGCCTTGTAATTCCGCTTCGAGTGACGCGCAAAGTAGGTTCACAAACCATCCCTGCTGAAAATCCTCCAATCCTGCGGGCAGACCGATGCGGCGCTCGACCGGTACCTGGATAAACTTCAACCTCGGTATCGAAGTCGATGGAGTTCCCATCCTTCTGTCCTGGACCTCCCCCGGTCCTAAATTTTTGGCCCTGCAACGGCTCAGCTTCAGTGCTGCATTCTCCAACCTGATCCGAGGACTGAGAAGATGTATAGAAATGCGTGGCAATAAATACGGGACGAAAGGGCTGTGAATTCCGTACGGGTGTACGGAATTAATGGAATTTCGTACGGCCTGCTTTAACTGGGAAATCCTTCAGCTATTTTGTTGGTGCAGATTGTCGTTGCTGAAGCCGTCGTTTTCTCCGAAGTCGAATTACTCCTTGGCGGAGCTTCTCGGCTGCCGCATGGCGGTTCACCCGGCAATCCTCGGGTATCAGAATCTCCGCTATCTGTGGCCATTGACGACCCTGCACAGAGAGCGCGTCGGCATCAACGTAGAGCTTGGTGTTTGTTGCCCGTCGCCCACGTGCCGGCTTTTCTTTCTCCCGGTGCTCGGCTGCGCCGATCGCGGTGCCAGGCATTTGGCCTGTCCCGCTCAAAATCAGCCAGCGCATGTGTTCCGGCGGAATCGGTCTGATCTTCGCCGCTTGGGAGGGATTCAGGACCTCTGAAATGATTGACTGTGTTGTGCCTAGAGAATCGGCGAGGAGAGCCCACGCCAAGCGCTGACACCTCTCGCCTCTTAGATACGGCAGCCTTCGACCGAGCAGCTGCATGAGCTCCGGCGCCCAGGGCAAGAAACGTCTGAATAGGTCTCCACGGATCCTTCCGGCTTTCTCTAACCTCGCTTGTTCGCACAGGTCTCGTTGTAGGTCGGCCACTGACCACGCAGGATTCGCACGGAGGCGCTTCTGAAGTCCAGCGAGAGCTTCAATCAGAAGCCGGTATCTTTCGCGCAAATTCGGGAAGAGGGTCATAAGGACTCGCGACTGACTGTGTATGCCCAATCGCACACCAGGATTCTTAGAGGCTGTAGCCATCAACCGCACAAGAAGCCCCTTCATCCATTCCTTACCTTTACGCGCAGTGCGCAGGTCAAGCTGTGTTGCCGATTCTCGAACTCCCCGAGCACAAATCTTCCCGCGCGTATGCCGAGATAAAGTGTTGTACGGGACCCCCAACTGATCCGCCATTTCCCTCAGATTTAAGCCGGACGCGAGATAAAGAGTGCGCAGTGCGTTCCGATCGAAGGGCTCCCCGAAACTGTGGCAAATGGAAGACCACCTTCCGACCGGGAAATCAACACCCCGCAGTGCGACATAGATCGATTCCACGGAACGGTTGAAGAGCTTTGCGATTTCTAGATTTGATTTCCCCGCAACCTTCAGCCTTACTATCTCCCACTTGTCTGCAGGTGGTTCGCCAGGATGAGCAAGCGACTTATGGGCGTACTTCGGACGGCCGACGTTGGCCAGGCTTATAGCTTCGCTGGCGGACCGCAGTGCGCATCCTGCTTGCTTCAGCCGCTTTCGGACAGTCGTATGAGCACACCCAAATTGCTTGGCGATCGCATACGGAGAGAGACAATCGTCGACGTAGAGCCTGACAATCGTGGAGGTGCTTGGGCGGTTTGACACCGCCCCGCCTGCGGGGTAACCTTCGCTTGCTGACATCGTGATCTTCAGATCCTTTCCGGCGACTCTGTGACGAGAGCCGCCGTTTGTTTTTTATCTAGCTGGTTAGTGACTCATGCGGCAGCCGCCTTCCGCCTGGCCGATGCTTTCCCGCCCGCTCTCGCGATCTCTCTTCGCCGTGCCGCTGTGAGTTTCTTCGCGCGTGCGTGTCCGCCCTTTCGCGCCATCGCCGTTAAAGCTTTTCTTGCCTCAGGATGCATGTTCTGGGCTCCTCTAAAGGAGGCGCATAGTAACCCCGCACGCAACTTGCTCGCAAGTGTGAGAATGAGGGCTGTGGGTACCAACGATGGTATTGTTTGCACTCGATCTTGAGCGCAAACTGAACACATGGGAACCGTGCCATATAAGCCGACCTTCGAACCTGCCAAGTTCAAAGAACTAATGCTGTATGCGGCTGAGAAATCGCTCAACGATCCCACGTTTGGTGCGACTAAACTGAACAAGATCCTGTTTTTTTCTGATTTTCTATGTTTTGGCTTAGCAGGCCATGCAATAACCGGAGCGACCTATCAACGCTTGAAAAACGGCCCAGCGCCTATCCAGTTGCTTGCTATGGAAAGAGAGATAGAGGCAGCCCAGGAAGGGTATTTCGTCTTACGGCCTTACTTTAATCTCAAACAAAAGCGTCTGGTGGCCGCGAGGCCCGCAAATCCTCAGCGATTTTCTTCTGAAGAACTCGACCTGATAAATGACGTAATCACCAATCTCGAAGCCTACAACGCTTCCGACGTTAGCAACCTGTCACACATTCGTTCGCGTGCATGGCAAATAGCCGAAGAGGGTGAAGAAATCCCATATTCCGCTGTATTTCTGTCGAGTCGTAAAGCAACCCCTTCGGACATCCAACGTGGCCGCGATTTGGCGAGACAGTACGGATGGCTAGATTCCGGCAAATCCGGCAGATAGCATACGACCAAACATTTCTAGATCAAGCGGCGCTCCTTCAGAAGGACGCACCGCGTTTGGATGAAATGCTGGATGGCGTAATATGGGAAATCGCTACCCATGCTGAGAAGTGCGAAGTCATCTACCGCACATTACGGGTTGCATTCACTGATCCTTTTCCAGATGCGCCTGCAATGCGTATTTTCTTTTCTATTACCAATAAAAATACCTGTACTCTGCACTGGATTGAACATTTGCCGTTGAATGAAGAAGACGAGTATTTATGAAGCGAAAGACCTCTACCGAGTACGAACAATTCAATGACGCCTTACGGCGAGGCGAGAGCGGCAACAACAGCCCGCAAAGTTTTCTAGAGGAAGGCCCGACCACGAATCGGGCCTTTTCTAATTCATGATCTTTTGTTTAGCTCTTCCGCCGATGGCGGAATCCGCTGCAAAGCAAACCTCTTCGCAAAGCGAGTTTTAGGGCAGCGGGCTATTTCTTCCGGTTACACGAAGCCGGAAGTTCGATAGCAACTCTATGTCGGAAAGCCGTCTGTAGCGCCCAAGAGCATTTCACTTCCTGGGCGTGCATTTCCTCTTTCGCTTTCTCTTGCGCTTCGTCGCTCATCGAACCATTAGCTCCCTTTGTCAGGTTGTTCATCGAACGCAGGAGGCTATAGATGGTCAGATTGCTAAACATCTTTGCCTCTGCTGGCTTCTCGGGATCATATTCGGCCTCAGCCTCTTGGTATGCTTTCTTTGCCTCCCCTGAGATTGGATCGCCTTCAGCATCTTCAATCGCAATCAAGGCGCGCAAGCCAGCCTTGGCAAAAGACTCGCTGAGGACTGGCTTTGCGGGGTGGCGTTTAGGAATTGCTTTCGGCTCTTGAGCAAGAGCGGCTGAGAGGCAACAAAGCAATATCAAAGCTGGAATGTTCATGCGGAATAACCCCTCTAGTGGAAGCTGGCTGACAATATCCTCATTCCCCTGAGCAGACAATGATCCTCTGAAGTGAGTTCTAACTCCGGCTCATCCGGAACGATTTCTCCGCTCTCGATTAACCACGTGAGAAGAGAAGAAAGGCGGCCAACTGCGGCCGTCGCTTCGTCGAAAGTCTGCGCCAGGTTAAGTAGTGGGTGTTTCATCTGAGATTCAGCAACCCGCCGCGAGCAGGCATTACTTTTATTTCTTCGGCTCCTGGCGCGACAACAGCTCGCCAGTCGCTACATTTTTGAAAGTGTTTTCGTCTATAGGAGTGAGAACAGTGTCATCCTCCAGGACGACTTTCCCTGGCCCCGGCATTGAACTGGCGCCCACCATGCTCGACGTATTGATCCGCTCACGCGCAACGTGAGCCCGATATCTGGCGCCGTCTTTTCCGTAGAGCCAAAAATTTTCCTCGCCATTTGCCATCATCGTCCCCCGCCAGCGCCTGCCCACTTGCCGGCTAGGACGGGCGACAACCATCCGCCCGGAAAGGGAGTTGACAGCAGTCCTAAAATCTTCGGCGTTCCGAAATGCGAATTCAGTGGCACCATCTTCCGTGAAAAGCATGATGCCTTCTTTGTCGGGATTAGTCGGGTCGTAGAATTTGACATCGGCTTTTTCGAAGACGTCACAGATGGCGGCGAGATCGGCCGGCAATGTCCGCCTCACCTTCACTTTCGCATTATCTACATTGTCATATCCTGGCCAACCTGGAATTCTGACCTCAATTACCGTCGGGAAAATAGCAGGCGGTTGGACAGGATTCTTCTCGCCACGGCGGACGAGTCGAACGAGGCCGTCTCTTGGCAGCTGCTTCAAGCAACCGCGTCCTTGCCGAACCTTTCGTATGCATCCCTCAACTGCTCGACTGTGGGCTTGTCCATATGCCCCCAATCTGTTCTGAAGCACTTCCATTGTTCGGCGGGGATGTGCTCGGCAGGAATGTGTTTCATCAAACCGTCTTCCGCTGGTAAGCCATCCGTTCCCACGACCAGGCTGGTCAAGACCGGAAGATCGTTAATCATGCAATAGGCGGCGATCGGCCCGAGATTGTTTGGCCCGACACCAACCCTTGCCATTCCTGTGAGCTCTTGCACGTCATCGTATGTAAGGATCGTTCTTATTCGAGCGGCGAGAATAAGGAGAGACCAGGTTCTCCAAGCCCACTCCTCCATTGAACGTCTAGTCTCCATTGTCTGCTGTCCTTTCTAAAGTTAATCCTTCTTCTTCTGCTGCTTCTTGGCCTTCGCCCGGCGCGCTTGACCGGAGGCGAGGCCGGCTTCTCGAGCGAGCTGTTTGCGCTGCTCCACGCTCAAACTGTCCATGCGTGCCTTTCCGCCTTTCCTGCCTAGAGCTGCCGCGTGAGGATTCTTTGCCATGATTTGAGCGCATATTAACACCAACCTAGCGGCTGGTTACAAGGCGAGCGAGTCTTGCAGGACTCATGTACTCAGAGAGTGCGCGACAGCTGGGAAGGGCTGCCGGCAATGACGACAGACGCTTCTTAGGGAGCTTTGTGATAGGCTTTTCTCGCACTGACATTCACCTCGACCCCTCTGGAGCTTCCAGGCGAAGAGGGGTTAATTTTTTGGTCAGACGGCCACAGCAGCCTTGCGTTTCCGCGCCGCGCTGGCCGCGGTCCTCGACGCTTTAGTCGCAATCTCTCTGCGGCGTGTGGCAGACAGTTTTCTTGCTCTTGCCTGCCCGCCCTTCCTCGCGATCTCTATTAGGAATTTCCTTGTTTCGGGGTGCATAAGCGTGCGGCATAGTAAGCCCGCAACGTCTTAGCGGGCAAGGGGGGAGAACTGTGGAGGGCGGCGGAGCGGCGACAACGTCCCTACCGCTTGAGTTCTGCATATTCGCTGCTATCTATAACCGTAAAAATCCTTTCCTGTTCCGTGACACTATGCTCAAACTCATTGCTTCTGACAATCTGGAGTACAAAACACTAATCAAGCTTGCTTGATTCCCCCGCTCTTGAACGGGTCAGGTATCAGTTCCTGGGAAATAAAACGGGGCCGGAGTCCGCTCGCCTCCGTCTCGTTTCGTTCAAGAGCAATGGTGGTCTTGTACCAGAGAAGTTTGCCGCCTCTATATTCGAGATCGGTATATATGATCTCGATATTGAGTGCAGCAAGTTCGGCCACGAGCATCGCCTTTAATAACTGATTCCCATAGTCATTAGTTGGTTCAATCTTTGCCACGAAGAATTCTCGGGCTCTGTGCGGCATTGACGCAGCCTTCTCATGAAAGGCTAGGCTATAGTCTGTTACTCCAATCTGCGTTTTAAGTATGGCCACTTCATACGCTGCGTAACCATCATTGCCAACTGTCACTCCATACCCGTCAGTTGGATTCTCTTTATAGGAATCAATAGCAATTTTCGGGCGATTGACTGGGAGGCCTTTAGTTGATGTCGCCAGGTCCGCACGTGCGTCATCCCGCTCCTGTTTCATTGCGGCGAACTGCTCATAATTGGCGCGTAATAGCCTATAGAGCACTATCAGGGCTATTGGGATTGCTGACCACCATGCCGAGATTCCGTTCCAAGCGGTCATGACGTGCTCACCCAATTTTCGATTGAGCAGAAGGATGATGAAGAAGAGAATCGCAATCCCGGTGAGCACTTCGTCAGTCGCCGTCCAAAATTCTTTGGCAGCTGGCCGAATAAGCGCTCTATAAAACTTCCACATGGCGCGCACCTCTGCCATACGCAACTTAAGCGTTGACCGATTGTGCGAGTCGTTGCCATACTCCAGGTGAGGCAAGAGCGGCAACAGCCCGCAGATTTAGTTTTCTTTAGCAGCAAAGGCCCGACCATGAATCGGGCCTTTGCTATTTCATGAGCTCTTAAGCGCCCATACTACGCGAAGACATTACGGGCCAGCCACGCAAAGCCGAGAATGAATGAAAGAAGTCCGGTCCACCCAAGGGTCAGACTGAACGCGTATTTCGTTCTAGTGTAGGTATTGTGATCGGGAGCGTGGCAGTACTGCTCGTATAGATACGACTGAAAAACCATGAAGAGTACAAGGAGAGCGATCGAGGAACCAAAAAACCCGCACTCTATCGGCGCAACCTGTTGTACCTTTTGCGCGAATACCGACCCGGAGGCCTTGTCGCTCACCAGGAAGTTAATGAGAAAGGCGATCGCACCTGCCGACAAAGTGATTGCAAGCTTCGCCAGATCTTGATAGCGCTTCGCGTGAGGTTCGAAATCGCCGCCTTCGTCCTTTAGAACCTGATCCGAGTTGTGTTTTGGGTCAAAAAAGTAGCAGTGGCCCTTTTTCAGGCTAAAGAATGACAAAAGGTACACCAGGGCCCCAAGCGGCAGAAGAACCCACAAAGCATGCCAAATCGAGCTATTGAAGTTGGAGAACATACAGGCTAGCGATTTCACTTCTCATCGTCCGCCGCCGGCGACTGCCCACTTACCTGCTAATACGGGCGACAACCATCCGGCCCGAACAAGTGTGTTAACGGCGTTCGAAAAATCTTCGGCGTTCCGAAACGCGAACTCAGTTGCACCATCTGCCGTGAATACCATGACACCTTCCCTGTAAGGCTTGGTCGGGCTGCAGAATTTCACATTGGCTTTATCGAAGATGTCACAGATAGCTGCGAGATCGGCCGGCAATGCTTTTGCGGCCTCTATGTTGTCATATCCTGGCCAACCTGGAATTTTGACCTCAATTACCAACGGGAAAATATCGGACGGTTGGACCGGGTTCTTCTCGCCACGCCGGACGAGTCGAACCAGGCCGGCCCTGGGACGCGCATCGCGCGCTGATTGATGCTCTGATAGCACGCGCCGTGTTCTCCTCGCGTGGCGGTCAGCCACGCGCCGCGGTTTCACTATTCGTGGCTCTGCCACCCTTAAGATGCTGCCTTGTCCACTACGAAGTTCTCGAGCACCAAAGTGTCCATTTCGCACTTCGCGAAAGTATTCAATGCGTCAGTTGGGGAATTCACAATTGGCTCGTCCTTCCGGTTGAACGAGGTGTTGAGTACGACAGGTACTCCGCTCGCCCGGCCGAACCGTTCAATTAGGTCGTAGTAACGCGGACTCTGATCGCGGAACACCGTCTGCAGTCGCGCGGTACCATCGACATGCGTGACGGCGGGCAGCGCGGCCCGCTGGCTTTCTTTCAGCGGAGCAACGTACAGCATGTAGCGCGCCGGAAAATGTTTGCTTGCGTTCGGAAAGTTAAAATACGTTTCAGTTTGATCGGCCAGGACAGATGGAGCAAAGGGCCGATAAGGTTCGCGAAACTTGATCTTTGCATTCAAGATGTCCTTCATATCGGGATTGCGTGGATCTGCTAGGATACTGCGGTTGCCAAGCGCGCGCGGACCCCACTCGAAGCGACCTTGAAACCAGCCAATCACCTTGCCCTGCATCATGCGATCAACTACGTAATCGAACAATACGCTGTCATCCTCGATGTGGCGGAAGGTGACATGGTTGGCGTTAAGGAATTCAGAGATTCCGGACTCGGTATAGGAGCGACCCCAATAGGCATGTTCCATCACGAATTCGCGCGGCTTACCGAGGATCGAGTGGTACGCCCACAGTGCAGCTCCAAGGGCGCCTCCTCCATCGCCTGCGGAGGGTTGAACATAGAGCTCCTCGAAAGGTGTCTCCTTCAATAGACGCGTATTCGCAACGCTGTTAAGGGCGACACCGCCGGCAAGACAGAGCCGCTTCAGTCGAGTCAGCTGGCAAAGATTGTTTGCCATATTCAGGAGCAGTTCCTCGGTCACCGTTTGGATGCTGGCGGCCACGTCCGCATAGTGCTGGTTCACTTTGCAAAGCTCACTGTAGTTGCCCGGGGGCGTTCCCAAATAGCTGGGGAACCCGGTCTGTTCAGTGAAGAACAGCAGAGTGGATGGGCGGGGGTCGCCAAACAGGTCAACGAACTTGCGGTTGTAAGTCTGGCTAGTTGAATAGTGGAAGCAGAAATACTGTAAGTCGAGGGAGAACGACCCGTCCGAGTTAGACTGCACCAACTTCCAGACCTTGTCGACGTAACGAGGCTGGCCATATGGAGCCATTCCCATTATTTTGTACTCGCCGTCGTTGACCTTGAAGCCCAGGAACGCGGTGAAGGCACTGTATAGCAACCCGAGGGAATGCGGGAATTCGCTCTGCTTCAACAGAGTGATCTTGTTATCCCGCCCCACGCCACAAGTGGCAGTGGCCCACTCGCCCACGCCATCGACGGTCAGAATCGCTGCTTCGTCAAACGGGGAGCATAGATAGGCGCTTGCCGCGTGAGAAAGATGATGCTCGGAAAAGAGCATTCTTTCCCTGGGGATGCCCAGCTCAGCATTGAGGGTACCGGTGATCCAGAGCTTGTCTGTCATCCACGACATCATGGATTGGCGGAATACCGCAGAGGAACGCGGATAAGTTTGCAACGCAGTCATCAAGATGCGGTCCAGCTTTCGAAATGGCTTCTCAAAAAAGACAACGTAGGAAAGCTCTGAGCTGCGAATTCCGCCTCGGTCGAGACAGAACCGGATTGCATTCTTGGGGAAGTTATAATCGTGTTTGATACGGGAGAAGCGCTCTTCTTCAGCAGCCGCGATCAATTGCCCATCTCTCAGCAAGACCGCAGCGGCGTCATGGTAATAGCAGGAAATTCCTAAAACGTTCATGCGCCGCTCACAGCCTTTTCGCCCACTGGAGATCTTGCGTTTCTTCGGGATGATCCAGCCACCGCGCCGGGCGTTTCTTTATACGGAGTGGATCTAATAACAGCCGCACGCCTATTCCGAACGGAAGCATCAGCGTTGCATAGAAGACTGTCAGCAGAATCTGCGCTTGGAAGTTCCCGACCTTTCGCGCGATCCTTTTCCACGAATGCCACGCCCTGGTGATCATGGAAGCCACTCTAGAACAATGTGTAAACGAACGGCGCTATGCCGGGGCTTTGAGAGACCAAAATCAGCGCTCCAAACAGGAAGAGAGTTATTAGGATTGGTAGGAGCCACCAGCGCTTGTTATTGCCGAAGAAAGTAAGCAGTTCGGCTAAGACACTGACATTGAGAGCGACTTTATGGAAGAACCTCACCTTGATACGCACAATCCAGCCAGCAGTGGGGAGCCTAACGGAGAAATCGCATTCACGCCGAAGGGCACTCACACCAAGTGATTCTAGCCGAAAGGGGTGGGGGATGGGGCTTAG
>DASYPF010000231.1:0-7008 GCA_036006905.1 Acidobacteriota bacterium | reverse complement strand
CGTTTTTTGGGGCGGGCGACAGAAATTTTTTCGCAAATTTGCCACCAGCCCGGTTGTGTGCTTTGTATGTCACACAGTTACACCAATCTGCTGTATCGAAGGCAATGCGCCAGGACGAGCATTAGAACTACGCAATTCTGTCGCCCGCCCCAAAAAACAGGCCGGGCTAATGGCGTGGAAAAATGATCGCTCGTCCCAGGGCTCCGCAAGCTCCGCCCTGGGCTTGATTCTTCCGCCCAGCCAAAAAGCGGCCGGGCTGGGGAGCGACCGCTCCATCGCCCTATGATGTTGCTGATAGAAGAACCCTATCTCCCCGTGTCCCCAGTGTTCCCCGTGGTTCAGTCTTTCTTTACGCAACAATCCTGAGCGGGATACACGCCTTTTGAGCACGGCGCCGCTGGTGGGCACCTCGTAAAGCATCCGCTTATGGTTTTTCGATAATTAGTTGGAATCAAATCCTTGGGCGGCGCTTCGCGTCGTCTCAAAAAAAATTCAACCACGGGGAACACTGGGGACACAGGGAGATAAGGTATCCAAACTTAGGGCTTAGCTTTTAGCCCAGCCCGCAGCAGCAGGTAATCAACCAGCCGCGGAAAGGGATCAAAGCCGATTACCCGCAGGGCATCGGCCACAAAGTTTGACAATGCGTTGATGTCGTAATAGTAAACCTGTCCGTCGCGAGCATTGACCAAATATTCCACGCCGCCCACTTCAATGTGGGCTTCGTGAAGGATGCGCTTCACGCTTTCTATGACTTCTGTTGGAGGCGTGAATCCTTCCACCGGCACTCCTCGACCGGATACGCCATCGGCCCAGCCGACTGTGTTTGATTGCCTGGCCCCTTGCGGCCTGCAGTAGTCGGCAGGACAGAGGTTGAAATCATCGGAAGTCAAAAGCCGAATGGCATACAGATATTGGCCATCGAGGATTTCCACACGCACAATACTGTTGCCTTCTGCCGGCAGATACTCCTGCATCAGCGCGGTGTGATCGATTCCCAGATCCATGGCTCCCGCTTGGCTCGCCGATCGCAGTTGGTCGGGCGTATCGAATCGTACGATCTTTGCGCCACTGCCGCCGATGTTGGGTTTGATAATAATCGGGAACGCCAAACCCTCAGCGGCCGGCGGCGCCTGCGACGGATGGTTGATTACCCGCGCTTTGGGATGGCGCAGGCCGAGCCGCTCGAAGAGCGTCAATTGCCCTGCCTTGGAAAATTCGTACACATAAGCATCGTGTCCGTTCAGGACGTTGGCGCCGATCTCCTTCAAGTAGGCCAGATATTGCAGTGTGTAAAAGATCGCCCCTGCATGCCCGCGCATGTAAGCGGAAGGGCTCATGCGGTTGACGACCAGAGCGTAAGGACAGTGACGTTGGGCGGGATCAAAGCAGTGCTCATAGGCGAGCAGGCGATCGTAGGCGACTCCACGCCGGTCCAATTCGACAAAAAGCGGTTTAAACCATTCGGGATGTTCATAGAAGACAGCCAGCCGCCGATCTGCGCTGAAAGCTGATCGTTCCATAGAATTCCTCAGGTTAGCCGGGATTATTCACAAATGCTCACCACAGAGGCCACAAAGAGCACAGAGATTAGCACAGAGCGCAGGGCTGAAGCTTGAAGTATGAAGACTGGTAGCGCTTTGTCTTGTACTTCGATGTTTCAGTCTTCATACTTCAAGCTTCAGCCCTATTCTCTGTGCTATCTTCGTGTCCTCTGTGCCTCTATGTTGAATGTTTGTGAATAATCGAGGTAAACGGCTGGCCTAAGAGCCCCGTGGAATCCACCTGGGCACAGCCTTGCAGTAGGCCTCGTAGGTCGCGCCGAATTTCCTCCTCAAGTTTGGCTCTTCGTAGTAGATGACGAACAGATGAAAGGTCAGAAACATCAACGGAGCTAACAGGAGCATCGAGATAGAATGCTCGTAGAGAGCAAACCCAGAAAGCACCATGAGCGCTCCAACGTACATGGGATTACGAGCATACTTGTACGGGCCGACGGCCACGAATTTTCGGGGAGCGTCAAAGATGGCGGGAGTTCCCCGCCCCAGCACGACAAATACGCCGCCACAGAGCAGTACAAGAACCGCGCCTGCAGCCATGGCGGCTATCCCGATGATTCCGGTCCACGCCGGCAATGCGGTTCCAATCTCTGAATCCCGGACGCGAAACCTTAAGGCAATCCACCACCAAAGAAGGAGGAAAGCGGACATGTAAACCAGTGCTCTCAGCGCGATAAACAATGTTCTCATCTGCCACCTCCTACTGCGCTTTACTGGTCATCGGTGGGATCGGTTTCATTTTTTGCGACACCGTATCGCGACCTCACCTGTGAAAAAAACAGAACCGCGCCCCTACGGTTTTCAATAATTAGGCTGGAATCAATCCTTGAGTGGCGCTCCGCGTCGTCCCAAAGGGAACACGCGCGGAGAATGTTTGTTAATGCCTCGGCGCCTGCAAAATGCTCTTAGCAGCAGCAACTTGGAAACATTTCGGCGACTCTCGTTAGATTCTCCGCGCGCGCCCTGACGGGCGCGGTTCTGACCTTGGTGTCCTTTGTGTACTTGGTGGTTAAAAGTTTTCACCACAAAGGACACAAAGGACACCAAGCTCAAAAAGCGTAAGAGACCACGGACAACTGGCCATGGACTACTTTTGACTCACGATCACGCTCTCAGGCGATGTTGCCAGCGGGTGGATTTCGCTGCGCGAAAATCCCGCCTTTTGGAACATCCGGTCGTATTCG
Organism: Acidobacteriota bacterium; assembly: GCA_036006905.1. Lineage (GTDB taxonomy): Bacteria > Acidobacteriota > UBA6911 > JACQSX01 > JACQSX01 > DASXTB01. The sequence goes on along the minus strand of DASYPF010000231.1, from coordinate 4,265 downwards.
GAAAACGTGTAAGCATCGCCGGCGGGCGTCACGCCAAGCATCATCATGGCAAAAGTCGCCGGTACGGCCGGCGAAACCCGGTCCTCATTGGGAACAAACTCCAAAGTGACCGCTCGACCTCCCGCTTTGAGCGCCCCGTGAACCTTGCGCATCAGCGATTCACAGGTAGTGGCATCGAAGTGATGGAAGAAATTCGTCAGCAGGACGATGTCGTAGCCGTCGCCATACTCGACTTCGAAAGCGCTTCCGGCAAGCAGATGATAACGATCGCCCACGCCGGCAGCACGAGCATTCTCCTGCGCGACGGTCAGAACCTGCGCCCAATCCAGCGCGACGATCGCGGACTTGGGATTTTTCTTTGCAATGGCGATGCCAAACAAACCGTGGCCCGCGGCGATATCCAGCACCTTCCAGGGCTGACCGACCTCAGCCCCGATTAATTGCGCGATCGCCTCGGCAGTTGGAGCCATCATCGGGGCCATACTGCGGGCAAATAGAGCCCACATGGGGTGGTCAGGGGCAATGGAGCCTTCCTGACTGATCACGGTCCCGCCCTTGCGAACAATCGCCGCAACATCTTTGAATCCCTCGGTCAGGTGTGATGAAGTGATAAACTCCGAGATACTTGCCAGGCAGGTGGGAGCGCGTCGATCCAGAAAAGCAGCAGACACAGGATTGAGACTATACTCGCTGCCACTCTTGTTAAGAAAACCGTTGACTACCAAGTAATCGCAGAGAATCCGCATCCCGCGTTCTGATGCCCGGCAGTGTTCCGCCAGCGTTTTGACAGTACGCTTGCCTTGGCCGATCGCGGTAAAAATATCCAGTTCAATTGCCCCCTTTAATGAAGCAGTTCTTTGGTAGGAGTTTAGAGTGTCGAAGATAATCTCCGGCGTTGGTAATGGTGCCTGCTGTTGCATTTGTTCTCCTTTTGTGACGATCTCAAGACAATTTTTTCACATCTGCGGCGCCAAAGGGCAAAATTTTGAAACCTTGCAGATTTGCTTGGCTGGCAGACTTGTTTCCGTGTTGGCCCTCCAAAACCTCCATCGCGGACCGTTAATGTCCGCACCAATGTTGAAACCCAGCGCCACGGAGAGCGTATTATTAGAGAGCGGCAGAAGTATACTTTCTTGACCAGTAGACCGATGCGTTTTCCCTGAGTTTCTCGTCTTTCTTCGTGAAACCTGCTGCCGCATTTGTTCTCTAAGTAGTAGCGCGGGCCAATTTCGCCCGCGAACATTTGGGGATAGAATGAATCTCATGGACACTATTCTGAAGCAAATCAACAAACGTAACTTCCTCCGCCAGGTCACTGCTCTTTACCTGGTTTTGTTTTTGCTGTTTCCGTTCGGACTGGCCCAGTCGCCTGCTCCGGCCACCACCGTCGATCCGCACAAGATTGCGGAAATGTCCTACCTGGACATTTTGCAGCAGGCCGACCGGCTCAAGCTCTCCCAGTCGCAGGTAGAGGCCTTCAAGAAACAGTTTGAAAGTGAGAAAGATGCCAAACGAGAAAAATTAAAGACTGAAATTAAAGCCCTGGAAAGTCAGGACAAATCGCTGCAGAAGCAGCTGGATGATCTCAACAAGCAGGCCTCGCGCGATACGGCCGACATGGCGCAGAAGCGAAAGGATCTGCACTGCAGTATTCTCAAAATAAAAAAGGAGATCAACGACAAAACAGTGCTGCGCGAAACCACCGCGCAGGTCGAATACGAAAATAGAGTCGCCAAGCTGGAGCTGGCTCAAAAATGGCCGGCCGAGCGCGTCCAGATTCAGCAGCAGATCCAAAACGGCACCGCCCGCCAGCGGCAATTCGGGAATGTGGAAGACATCGGCGTCCGAATCGTCCAGAAGGGACAGGAGGACGATGTCAAGCGCGGCGAGGAAGCGATCAAGGAGATGAAGCAGTACAGCATGATTCCTCCCTCGATCGACAATCAGGAAGTTCAGGATTACGTCGACAGCGTGGCCAAGAAGCTGGCTCTCAATTCCGATTTGCGGGTCCCGCTCAAAGTGACGGTGCTCAATTCTGAAGAAATCAATGCCTTTGCGCTGCCCGGGGGCTTCCTCTACGTGAACAGCGGCCTGATCCTGAAAGCAGAAAATGAATCGGAAATGGCGGGGGTGATGGCGCATGAGATCGGCCATGTCACGGCTCGCCACGCGGCTCGCCTGATGAAAAAGGCGACCATCGCCAGCATCCTGTTTCAGGGCGCTCAACTGGCTGCCATGATCTTTACGGGCGGCGCCATCAGCAGCCTGCTCGCCTACTACGCGCTGCAGTACGGCTTCTACGGCCTGGGCCTGGCAATCAGCCTGACGCTGCTTGGAGTCAGCCGCGAGTACGAACTGGAGGCCGACCAACTGGGCGTTCAATATCTATGGAAGACCGGCTACGACCCTCAATCCTTTGTCACCTTTTTTGACAAGATGGCCAGCGAGAAAGGCTACGTGCGCAGCACCAGCTTCTTCCGAACGCATCCTGCCTTTGCGGAGCGGATCATCCACTCGTTCCGCGAAATCAATTTCCTTCCTCCTCGGGAAGAGTACATCTACGATAGTCCCGAGTTTCATCGCGCCCAGCAATCTCTGAAGAAAACCGTGGAAGAAACCAAGAAAAAGAAACCCAACGCGCCCAGCCTGAACAAAAAGCGGATTGACCTGGAGTGCGAGCACCCGGAAGAAGTGAGGGAACCACCCGAGTTGCAGCAGAAGCCAAAATTAACTCGACCGCCGTCACAGTAATTGCGGAATGTGCCCGCAGTCGGTGCCCGACGGCAGAACCCCGTATGTTCCGCTCCGGACTCTGACGCTGGTCCACTTACGGAATAATCTCGACCACCGCTTACGCACCCGGCCGTGACGCGGCTCGAGCGCTGGACGCGCCTTTCCAGCCTGCACAAAAATTGCTAATCACAGGTTCATTTTGCATGCAATTCACCTTATAATTCCGGGACGATGACGTGCCTTCGTCTCTCCACACTGAGAATTGGCGTCCTGTTAATCTCGCTGAGCTTGGTAACAGTGATTCTACAGGGTGAAGAGCCTGACCTGACTTCCGGCGACTTCAAAATTAAGCTTCCACTGGGCGTTCCATGGGAGATTTGGAGCTACTTTATCCCCAGAGACAACGCCATGACAGCCGCCAAGGTGCGGTTGGGGCGCGAGCTTTTTTTTGACAAGCGGCTCTCGGCTGATGGATCGATCAGTTGCGCCACTTGTCACGATCCCGCCCTGGCATTTACCGACGGGAAGTCCGTGGCTGTGGGCGTGCACGGACGCCGGGGCATCCGGAATTCACCGTCTTTGCTGAATGTGATGTTCCATTCCGGTCAGTTTCTCGATGGCCGAGCCACTACGCTGGAAGCACAGGCGAAAATCCCGCTGATCAGCGCCAACGAGATGGACAACGCGTCCCACGATCAACTAGTCGCCAGGTTGCGCGCTATTCCGGAGTACGATCAACAGTGCCAGCAGGTCTTTGGCGGTCCGGTAACTATCGAGTACATCTCGAAAGCGATTGCCGCGTTTGAAAGAACGCTGCTTTCAGGGAACTCTCCATATGATCGTTTTGCGGCGGGAGATTCTCATGCGCTTGCCGAAGCTGCCAAGCGGGGACTCGCGCTGTTCCGAGGTAAGGGACGCTGCTCGGGCTGTCACCTCATCAACGAACCTTTCCAATTTTTTACAGATCGCACTTATCGAAACACAGGCGTAAGCGCGAGAAATCCAGCCTTTGAAACTTTGGCGCGCCGCGCCAGAGAGTTGGTGCGCCTGCCCGATCCGTCAGCCCTGAATCTTCTCGCCAGCCGGGAAGGCGCTTCGGAACTCGGGCGTTTTCTGATAACGGGCAATTCACTTGATATTGGCGCTTTTAAGATACCGTCGCTGCGCGACGTGGAGTTAACTGCGCCTTATTTTCACGACGGCAGCGCGCAGACGCTCGCCGACGTAGTTCGTTTCTACGCGGGCGGCGGGGCCGATAGCCCGAATCGCGACTGGGAGCTTCAGGGAATTGTGCTCACGGAACCCGAGCAAGCGGATGTTGTGGAATTTCTCAAGTCATTGACCAGCGACGACACCCGTCGCTCTGCAGGCACGGACTCGCACACTGTAACAGAAAAAGTGGCACCGACTAGCCGGGATTATTCACGAACATTCACCGCACAGACGCAGAGAACGCAGAGATAGCGCAGAGAACAGGGCTGAAGCTTGAGGTATGAAGACTCCTGGAGATGCAGGGTGTTCGGCATATTTTT
>DASYPF010000230.1:0-5672 GCA_036006905.1 Acidobacteriota bacterium | reverse complement strand
TCGCTTAGCGACGATTGAGCCCGGGTTGAATCAATCGTCGCTACGCGACGAGATGTTTTCTTTGTCTTGGACTCCCGGCCTTGAAAGGCCGGGCTAAATTCAGACGCCGCTATGCGGCGCAGGGCCCGCTGGAAGCGGGCTACGCCCGCTATGCGGGCTGATGAACATGCTCAAGCAACGTAGTTTTCCAGAAAACGTAACCCTGCTCCACCATTGTCGAATCCCTGCTAGCGCTGTCGACTATGGTCTTCTAAAATTCGTGAATAATAATCCGGGCTAAACACTGGGAACTGGGCAGTGAGCATCAAGAAGGAACCGGCAACTGGGAACTGACCACTGGCAACTACTGTGGGGGCGGTGGCGGAGGGGGTGCCGGCGCGGGCTTTGTCGCGGGAGGCACGGATGGCGAAGTGGTAATGGCGTCACCGACGGTTGGCTTGGCCACGGCCGGTTTTGGCTTGACGGATTCGCTGGTCTGTTCGGCGGCATTCGGCTTCGCCGCAGCGACTTTGCTGGGCTCGCGCTTGGTGCCGCATTCCGGAAATTGCTCCACCGGTCTTCCCTTCAGTATCCTCTGCATGAAATCGATCCAGATGGGAAGCGCCAATACGGCGCCAGTGACCTTCGGCCCCAACGATTTTTTCGTGTCATAACCGGTCCAAGTTCCGGCCGTCATCGATGGCGTAAATCCGATAAACCAGGAATCTGTACAGTCGTTGGTGGTTCCGGTTTTTCCACCCAACGGGCGGCCGAGAACCTGGGCCCTGGTAGAAGTTCCGAACTGGACTACGCCTTGCAGCAAAGAAAGCATGTCGCAGGCCACATTGGCCGAGAGCACTTCACTGATCTTTGGCGAATGTTGCTGCAGCAGCAGACCGTTGTAATCTTCTACCCGCCGAATGAAATACGGCTTGACCCGTATGCCGTTGTTGGGAAAGGTTGAAAACGCTGAGGTCATTTCCAACAGCGTGACTTCGTTGGCTCCGAGCGCGATCGGAAGATACGGCTGGAATTCGCTGGTGATTCCAAAGCGATGCGCCATGCCGATGATGTTTTTAATCCCGACTTTGGATGCAATGCGGACTGCCGGGAGGTTCCGGGACTCTGCCAGTGCTTTTCGTATAGTAATGGGGCCTTTGTACTCGTTGTCATAATTGTGCGGCGACCAGCTTCCAAAACTTATCGGCGCGTCCAACACGATATCGTCAGGCTTAAAGCCCTCCTCCAGGGCAGCCGAGTATACGATCGGTTTGAAGATTGACCCGGTCTGTCGCAGCGCCTGCGTGGCGCGATTGAATTTGCTCAACCCGAAATCATATCCTCCCACCATCGTCTTAATTTCGCCCGTCGAGTTGTCGATCGCCACCATGGCTCCTTGTACTTCGGGCATCTGATCCAGTGTCACCTGAAGCTGGGAAATGGCCGGATCGATTTTGTGAATCTCAAATGCGCAGATGTCGCCTTGCCGTAAGATAGCAGCAGGAGATTTCCTCTTCGTCCATGCGATTTCTTTGGAGCCGACGCGCGCCCGGTAAGCGCCGATCTTAATTTCCGCGTAATCCTTGTCAGCGTCGAGCACCAGTCCGTTGATCACCATTCCGGGATGCAGATTTTGAGACCAGTCCGGGTGGACGTACGAATCCAGCTTATTTCCCGACTCCAAGATATTCATCTGCGGTCCACGCCATCCCTTTTGCTTGTCGAAGGCTCGCAGTCCTTTGTGCAGCGCTTCGGTGGCAACCACTTGCATGTCATAGTCGATAGTAGAATAGATTTGAAGACCGCTGCGCCAAATCTGATCGGTGTTGTAGTCTTCTTCGAGGCTCTGCCGCACCATCTCGACGAAGTAGGGGGCCACCGAGTTGTTGTTGACTCGGATATTCAATACGATCGGCTCTTTCATCGTCTTTTCCGCCAGAGACTCGCTGACGTATTTCTCGCTCTGCATCCGGCGCAACACCAAATTGCGGCGAGCCAGAGCGCGGTCCGGATGCAATATCGGAGAGTACCAGATCGCCGAGCGCGCCATACCCGCCAGCAAAGCGCACTCGGCCAGCGAGAGCTGATCGGGAGTTTTACTAAAGTAGAAATCGGCAGCGGCGGCGATGCCGTAGTTTCCGTGACCCATATAAATCTGGTTGCAGTAGAACGTCAGGATCTGCTCTTTCGAGTAATGCTTCTCAATCTGGAGAGCGAACAACGCGTCTTTGATTTTTCGTTCGAAGGTTTTTTCTGAACTGGTCAACCGCAGTTTGCTGAGCTGCTGTGTAAGCGTGCTGGCACCCTGCGCCTTCTTCCAGGCAAAAATATCCTCTAACGCCGCTCTTGCCAGCCGATAGAAATCGATTCCGGAATGCTTGAAAAAATTTTGATCTTCCGTGGCGATAATTGCTTGTTTGAAACGAAGCGGTATCTGCTGATAACCGATGATAATCCGGCGTTCGATGGCGAACTGCCCAATCGTTCTCCCATCGTCGGAATAGACATAGGAAATGACATCCGGCCGCCGGCTCTCCAGTTGTGTTACTTCCGAAAGGTCGAACGAGTACCCGAAGATCAAGCCAATGACTGTGCCGACGACCGCGGCAATGAGAAGCACCACTCCGTAGGAGGACCAGCCGACCCAACGGATAATGCGCCAAACCTGTTGTGAGAGCCGGTTTTCAGAGGAGAGCTTCAGAATTTGGCTGGGTCTAAATTGTTTCTGACTCTTCGGTGGGTCGAAATTCTCGTTCAAAATTTGATAATCCCTTGATAGCCGCAATTATACCATTTTTGCAGGGTACATGGATGACTGCGTGATAGTTATGCCAACGTTAGAGTTCTGGGTGCACAAACAGCCTTCGCGTTCTTCGCGCCTTCGCGGTGAGTTGTTCAGTGTCCTGCTAAGCGCTGGGAACTGAGAACTGGGCACTGCGCACCGGGAAGCTCGGCACCGGGGCACTGAACACTGACCACTGAGCTTCGAAGTTTGACAATACCAGACTCACATCCTATATTTCCACCGTACTTAAGAGCGTAAGTGTATTAGGAGTTTTCAATTTCCGGCGGGTATTTAAGAGAAACGGAAGCAAAGAAGGAGGCTCGAAAATGGGCAGAATTATTGGAATTGATCTTGGGACCACCAACTCGGTCGTGGCGGTAATGGAAGGTGGAGAACCAGTTGTCATTACCAACCCGGAAGGGGGACGTACCACTCCTTCGGTGGTGGCGTTTGTCAAAGGGGGGGAGCGATTGGTGGGTCAAGTCGCGAAACGCCAAGCAGTTACCAATTCCGAGAATACTATCTTTTCTATCAAGCGGTTTATGGGCCGCAAGTACAACGAAGTAACAGAAGAGATGAAAATGGTGCCGTATAAGGTCGTGGCCAATGCCAATGGAGATGCCACTGTTCAAGTGGCGGGCAAGAACTATACGCCGCCAGAGATTTCCGCAATGATCCTTCAAAAAATGAAAGCGGCTGCCGAGGAACACCTGGGAGAAAAGGTGACCCAGGCGGTGATTACCGTTCCGGCGTACTTTAACGATAGCCAGCGGCAAGCCACAAAGGATGCAGGCCGCATCGCCGGGCTGGAAGTGCTTCGTCTGGTAAACGAACCAACCGCCGCGGCCCTCGCGTATGGTCTGGACAAGAAAAAAGATGAAACGATTGCCGTCTATGACTTTGGTGGTGGAACTTTCGATATTTCCATCCTGGAAGTGGGAGAAGGCGTCGTCGAGGTGAAATCGACCAACGGTGATACTCACCTGGGAGGCGATAATATCGATCAGCGTCTCATCGATTGGATTATCGACGAATTCAAGAAAGATCAGGGCATTGACCTGTCAAAGGACAAGATGGCTCTGCAGCGTCTCAAGGAAGCGGCGGAAAAAGCAAAGATGGAGCTTTCCACGACAATGGAGACCGAAATCAACTTGCCGTTCATCACGGCAGACGCAAGCGGGCCAAAACACCTGACAATGAGGCTTACTCGCTCGAAGTTCGAGCAGCTCGTGGAAGACATCCTTCAAAGAAGTATCTCTCCCTGCAAACAGGCGCTGGCCGACGCCAACGTGAAGCCGGAAGATATCGACGAAGTAGTGCTCGTGGGCGGTTCTACGCGGATCCCTCGCGTACAGCAGCTCGTTCGCGAGCTCTTCAAGAAGGAACCGCACAAGGGTGTCAATCCGGATGAGGTGGTTGCCGTGGGTGCTGCAGTGCAGGCCGGTGTGCTGGGTGGAGAGGTGAAAGATCTATTGCTGCTCGATGTGACGCCGCTGTCGCTTGGTATCGAGACTTTGGGCGGCGTTTTTACCCGATTGATTGAGCGCAACACCACGATTCCAACTCGAAAAAGCGAGATCTTCTCCACTGCAGCCGACAACCAGACATCTGTGGAAGTTCATGTGCTGCAGGGCGAACGGCCGATGGCCCGCGACAACCGGACGCTCGGAAAATTCCATCTAATTGGAATTCCGGCGGCTCCGCGCGGAGTACCGCAGGTTGAAGTGACATTTGACATTGACGCCAATGGAATTGTCAATGTTTCGGCTAAAGATCTGGGTACCGGCAAAGAGCAGAAGATTACCATCACTTCCTCGTCTGGTCTGACTAAGGAAGAGATCGACAAGATGATGAAGGAAGCGGATGCTCACGCGGATGAAGATCGCCGAAAGCGCGACGAAATCGAAGCGCGAAATCGCGCCGACAATCTGGTCTACAATACGGAAAAGATTCTGCGCGAAAACCGCGACAAGATAGCCGAGGCTGACGCCAAGAACATCGAGGCGGCAATCGAGGAAACGAAGAAGGCGATGGAGTCCAATGACGCGCAGCAGATCAACGCAGCCGTCGAACGGCTCACCCAGGCGTCCCACAAGCTGGCAGAAGTTATGTATCAGAGTGCGCAGGCGAAAAGTTCGGCGCAAGGAGCCGGCACCAGCAGCGGCGCCGGCGAGACCGCAGGCGAAAAGAAGAAGGAAGACGAGGTCATCGATGCGGAATTTGTCGATGTCGACGAAAACAAGTAAGGACGCTGGACCTGGGAGGGCGCACATTTTGCATGCCGTGCTTTTCCACCTGGCCGCGCGCTGGAAGTGTGCGCTCCCGGGAGAAGAAGCATCTCTACTTATCCCGGCCTGTGTTTTATCGGAAGGAACGCATGGTTATACGAAAACGATTTGACGCGTTGGGGAATCTTATCGCGTTCCAGGAACAGCTTAATCGGCTTTTCGCTGATGAATTTGAGATCACCGATTCGCCCTCCGACTGGATTCCACCTGTGGATATCTATGAGGCGGCCGATCGGTATGTTTTGCAGGCAGAGGTCCCCGGTCTCGACAGCGAAAGCATAAGAATAGAAGTGAATCAAAATCAGCTCCAGATTCACGGGGAGCGGAAGCCCTTTGCCGAGGCCGAGAAATATCACCTGGCCGAAATTCCTCACGGAGAATTTACAAGGAATTTCCAGCTCCCAGTGGCGATACAATCCGACCAGGTGAAAGCCCAATTGTCCGATGGAATCTTGATTATAGACCTTCCCAAACAAATCGCCGACGAAGCGCGAAGGATTGAGATCAGGTGATCCGATTGCGGATTTCGGATTTTGGATTGCGGATTGTTCCTTGAATGCGGAATTGCGAATGCGGAATGATGATGTTGCTGGTCTTATCGATTGGTCCGGTTTCTTAGT
>DASYPF010000229.1:0-8127 GCA_036006905.1 Acidobacteriota bacterium | reverse complement strand
GGTGCAGTTGTAGAGAGTCGGTATTCCGCGTCTCTACAGTCGCAACCTGCCGCTCTGCACAGCCATTCTCGCACACCCTCCTTCTGGGGCCGCTATCCGAAACTGATCATCACCAATGGTCTGTCTAAAGCTTACGGGCTGCCGGGACTGCGAATTGGATGGATCGCCACGTTTGCCGAAATGGCAGAGCGCTTGTGGTCCTACCACGACTACACCACCATTGCCATGGGGATGCTGAGCGAGCGCATTGCCACAGTGGCCCTTTCTGCTGAGGTGGAACCGAAGATCTTGGAACGTACCCGCAAGATCATTCGAGAGAATTATCCAATCATCCGTCAGTGGCTGCACGCACAAGGGATTTTCGAATGGACCGATCCCCAGGCTGGGGCTATTGTTTACACTCGCTACCGCAGCGATTTAGATTCAGTGCAGTTAGTAGAGAGTCTGCGAAAGGAAAAGAGCGTCCTGGTGGTACCCGGAGCCCATTTCCTGATGGACAACCATTTGCGGTTTGGTTTTGGAAGCGAGCCCGAAAAACTAAGGGCGGGATTGGATCGGATAGCGGGATTTTTGAAGAAAGTAGCAAGTCGAGATCGAAGGTACAAGGTCCAAAGTCAGAGCCCGGAGCGTAAGAACGTGTGAAAAAATACTGAGCCGCGCGCGTAAGCAAGCGGACTCTCGTCGGAGGGTCCGCTCCCTAACGGTCGCGGCTCGGATTTTTTCACAGATTCTAAGGGACGGGTCCAGCCAGAGTAAGTCGACGATTCAAACTTTCCTCTGGCGCACGTTGTTACTCCGGCGGGACCCGTCGCTTACGCTCCGGGCTCTGGCCTTGGATCTTATACCTTCGACCTTGGACTTTTGACTTTCGACTTATTTAGCGAACCACAACTTCAAGCGGCGCTTCCAGCCGGAAATGCAGCCTTGATTCGGGGCCGATGCGAAGCGGCTTGCCCTTCGACATCACGGCGCCTGCGGTTCCACCCCCAGCACCCACGGTTGCGCCAATGATAGCGCCTTTCTTGCCGCCGGTGATAGCTCCCAGGACTGCGCCGATGGCAGCGGCTCCCCCAATCTTGGCGGCATCTTCCTTTCCCTTACTTTCTCCCTTCATGCTGACCTTGCTGGTGTGCAGATTGCGTGGCTGGCCGCCGATATTGATGCTTTCCAATTCGAGGACCAATTCGGCGCGCCCGCCCAGTTTGCCCGCTTCCTGCACGCTGACAATCCGCCCTGTGACTTCGGTGTTAGCCGGGATGACGAGCTTGCTATTCTGGTAGACATCGGTATCCAGCATGGCGGCAAATCTTTCACCGGACCGTCCATCTTCTGAACTGATGCGATCCAGCGTGCGGACAGTGAGTTCCGTTCCCGCAGGAATTGTGACTTTTTCTTCACGCAGCGGAGGAGCCGGTACCGGCTCGGGCTGTTGTGCTAGAATTTCTTCCTGGCGCTGAGTTCGGCGCAAGTCGGGCGAAGCCTGCCCTCCGGTGGCGCCGGATTCAGGCAAGGGCACCGGTTCCGGCTCTGCCGGACGCGCTTGCGCAGACGAAGGCGCCTGTGTTGAGCCCGAGTAAGTGGGCGTTGAAGAGGCCGAATAAGTCGGCTGTGACGGCGGCGCTACCGAAGCCTGCGCGGCGCCTGAATGAGTGGAGTTCCTGGCTGGTCTCCGCACGGGAGCGGGCGGCGCGGAGGCTGTCCGCGTGGAGCGACGCGGCGGAGCATATGCGGGTTCGGGTTCCGAATAAACCGGCGCAGAATAACGAGTTGTCGGACGAGCTGCCTCCTGCGACGAAGGCGGCTGGGTCTGATTCTCTGCAGTCTCCGTCTGAGCCGCTTGTTGTTGCCGTTGCAGGGCGGATCTCGCCTTGTTCCGCGTGGCCGGTTCGGGTTTGCTCGAACAGGACGCCGCAAACACCAGAATACACGCGATAGAGATAAAAAGTGCAAGATTTTTCATCAATTATGCCTCCGCCTAAAGGAATCCTGTAACTTAGATGGGAAAATTCGCGAAAAGTTCAATGGAAAAAGCAGGTCGGAAAATTGATACTTTTCGCTTCCGTGATAATCAGTAACAAGGTACTCACCGTCCCAAGCGGGAAACACAGCCCGCCGCGACGGTACTGCTCTTGGAGGAGATTTTATGAAACGATTATTACTGGCGGCAGCGGTGGTTGTTCTTCTGCTAGTTTCCGGTTGTGCCACGCACAAGCACATCTCTCAGATCAAGGCCGATCCGGGTAGATACGTCGATCACTCGGCGATTATTGAAGGAACGGTGAAACGAAGCTATGGAGTTTGGAAGTACGGGGCCTATGAACTGGAAGACTCGACAGGCAGTATTTGGGTGATCGCCGACCGCCCCACGCCGGCCAAAGGAAGCCACGTTCGCGTCACGGGACGCGCGCGAACGGCTTTTAATTTACCGTTTATCAATTTCACAGGAACCGCATTCCAGGAGGAGGGCCGCAAAACAAGCGGACGTTTCTAAGGGCGAATTGCGAATTGCGAATGACGAATGAAGAATTAAGAATTGAGAATTAAGAATTAAGAATTCGTCAATCGTCATTCGTGAATCGTCAATCGTCATTCGAAATGCGTCATGTCAGCGTAGCAGATTGTCTCAAAACCAACTCGCTTTAGAGCGGCTCTGCCGCCCCTTAGTACGGTGAACCCTTGGCTCGCCCGCCACGCTTTCAGTGTGCCCTGCGCCGCATAGCGGCGTCTGACTTTAGCCCGGCCTTTCAAGGCCGGGAGTCCAAGACAAAGAAAACATCACGTCGCGTAGCGATGATTGATTCAACCCGGGCTCAATCGTCGCTATGCGAAGGGGGCTACTGCGGGCTGACGCCCGCAGTTCCGACCTGGGAGAATGGAGATCGATTCTTCCCGCGCGGGCTTACGCCCGCGGTTCTGACTTCGCTATGGGCCGCCGAGTTGCCGTGTAGCTCCACCTCAAATGTCCAAACTCCAAGCTGAGCTTTGGATCAGCAACCCGCCTCAAGCCGGAGCGTGCACAATTTTCTCCTCCGTAGACCCACACCGGCATTCGTCATTCGCCCTTCGTCATTCGCACTTTGCCCTCCCCCCTTTCACTCGGTCATTCGTCATTCGCCCTTCGTCATTCGCACTTTCCCCTCCCCGCTCCCGCACCCCGGCATTCGTCATTCGCACTTCGACGTTCGCACTTTCGCACTTCGTCATTCGCACTTTGAGGTTCCCTTTCCCCGCTCGGCTCATTACAATCACCGCGACTTTTACAGGGACGAGACAGTGCTCACCGAGCGTTATCTCGAAATCGCGTCGCGTTTTGCTGATCGGCCCGCGCTGCAATTCAGCACCGAAGAGGAGTTGCAGTCGTTCAGCTACCGTCAGATTTTCCAGGCCGCCGATCGCGTCGCCCAGTTCATTCTCTCTCGGCACTCTAACAGCGGCGCGCGAATCGCAATCCTGATGCAGTACACCCCTTACTGGGCGATGATCTTTCTAGGCATTCACCGCGCCGGCGCCTGCGCCGTCCCGTTGGACATCCTGCTTTCTGCCGAAGAAGTCGCCAATCTGATTCGCCACTCCAAGGCGAGCATGGTTTTTTCCGATCAGGCCAACCGCGAAAAGGTTGCGGGATTGGACGTGGCGGTTGTGGACCCGCATGAAGAAGGGCTTTTTCCGGATGCAAGGTCAGAATCGGATGCACTCGCGGTCGTAGGTCGCAGCACTGAGAACGCAAGTCGCAGGTCGCAAGTCGCAGGTCGCAAGTCCCAGGAAAGGCCTTTTGACGAGCAAGATTCGCCACTGGAGGCTCGTCATTTGTCATCCGTCACTCGAAATTCCCCCCAAGAATCACGTCATTCGTCATTCGACATTCGAAATTCGTCATTCGAAACTCGACCTTCGAGTCGCGGCCCACGACCAACCGTCGATCCCATGGTCATCATTTATACCTCGGGTACGACCGGGGATCCCAAAGGCGTTGTGCTCAGCGAGTCTAATTTTCAGGCGGAGATTGACGCGCTGCTGGAGATGGTAAAGATTGATGAAAACGACCACTTGCTCAGTGTTTTGCCTCTGCATCACGTATTTGCCCTGCTGACCGGGCTGCTTGCGCCTCTGTATCGCGGTGCACGGGTGACTTTTCTTGCAGCCGTGGAGCGAGCGCGCGTTTTGCGGGCCTTGCAGACCCTGGATGTGACGGTATTTGTCTGTGTGCCGCAATTTTTCTATTTGCTGCACTCCCATGTCTTCTCTGAAATCTCTCGTAAGTCCGCCGTCGGCCAAAAAATGGTCCGATTTTTGATGCGGGTGAATTTTTGGCTGCGGCGGCATGCAATGAATCTGGGGAAACTGCTCTTTCCCCAGATCCATCGGGCATTCGGCCGGAGCTTCCGATTCTTCGTGGCGGGAGGGTCCTATTTTGACCCAGCCGTCGTTCGAGATCTTGCAGCGTGGGGTCTCGATTTAGTTCAGGGCTACGGATTGACCGAGACCACCGGCGCCTGTACGGCGACTCCTCTAGACGATCAACACTGGGGGAGTGTGGGTCGGCCTCTGCGAAATGTGGAATTGCAAATTGTGAATCCCAATGAAGACGGTCAAGGCGAGATTGCTATTCGCGGCCCGATCGTCACGAGCGGTTACTATAAGAATGAAGCCGCAACAAGAGAAGCTTTTAAAGATAGATGGTTTTTGTCCGGAGATCTGGGTTATCGAGATGAGCAAGATTTTTATTACATCACCGGCAGACTAAAGGAAATCATCGTGCTTGCTTCCGGCAAGAATATTTACCCGGAAGAGTTGGAACATCACTACTCCCAGCATCCTGCTATTAAAGAGGTCGCCATCATTCCCAGGATCGGATCTGGCGGCAATGAACAATTGCACGCCATAGTAGTGCCTGATTTTGAATACTTGAAATCTAAAAAAGTGACTAACTCGCTGGAAGTTATTCGCTTCGAGGTAGAAAATCTTGCGTCCAAGCTTCCTCCGTACAAGCGGGTCACTGGTCTGCAGCTCAGATCAGAGCCACTGCCGCGCACGACCACCAAGAAGCTGAAACGCCAGGAATTGCAAGCCCAACTGGAGCAGAAGCCGTCTAAGCCGCCGCAGCAGTTTGACAATCGAGTGGTCGCCGAAACGTACCGATTCTTGTCCGGCCTGGGAAAAACTCCCGACTCGGTTTCCATGGAAAGTAATCTCGAGTTGGATTTCGCGCTGGATTCACTGCAGCGAGTGGAATTGTTCAGCCATCTCGAAGAGGTTTTCGGCGCATCCATTTCAGAAGAACAGGCCACACAGATTTACACGCTGCGAGATCTAGTGTCGCAATTCGATCCGGAAAGTGTGGCACAGAGGCAGGCACAGCAAGGGGGGCAAAGTTGGGCAAAGCTTCTCGCTGAGGACGAGCCTCTTGCCGAAGAGTTTTTACGCCACCGTTCTATCAGCCACCTGGTGGTCCAGTTCCTGAGGCTCTTCTTTCGCTACTGCCTTGGTAAGCCTTTCTTCAGTCTTCAGGTTGAAGGAGCCGAGACCCTCCCGCCCCAGGGACCTTACATGATTTGCCCAAATCATTCGAGCTATCTCGATGGTTTGTTTTTCATTTCCAGTTTCCCGCAGCCGTTATTTGATCGTGTCTTCTTTCTCGGCTACAGCGAATACTTCCGGAAAGGTTTCAAGAGGAAGAGCGCCCAATGGCTCCACATTGTGCCGCTGGATCCGGATACCAATCTCATCAAGGCGCTGCGGGCCGGCGCCATGGGTTTAAGGAAGAAAAAAATCCTGTGCATCTTCCCCGAAGGGGCCCGTTCGGTGGACGGTCAAGTCAAGTCTTTCAAACATGGAGCCTCCATCCTGGCGCGCGAGGCAAAAGTGCCCGTTGTCCCCGCGGCCATTGCTGGGACTTTCGAAGTATGGCCCCGGCACCGCTCTTCAATACAGTTTCATCCGGTCAAGATTGTTTTCGGTAAAGCTCTGGATCCGTCCCGCTATGATAGCTATGCCGAACTGACTCAGGCTTTACAGCAGGCAGTGGAAGCTCTGTTTGCGCGGGCGAACCACCAGAAGACATAACGCAAAGACGCAAAGGCGCAATGGCGCTAACCGGTGAGGGCGAGCATATGTGCCCATCAAAATCAGATATACGAAGTTTTAAGCGAAAGGTTGGGCACATATACTCGCCCTCACCACTTAGCGTCTTCGCGCCTTTGCGTCTTTGTGTTATGTCTTTCGTGGTTTTCCACAGCAGAATAGTGCCCTAAACCGTGAAAATTCATTAAGTTTTGTAATCCTTTGGCCCTCTGTCCCATCTAATTGGGTGATGGAGACGGGATCGGTGGCCGTGCTCAAGTCTCAGGTGTTTAGCCTGAAAGTTGAACAATCAGCGGTACTTAAGCGGATCCGGGAGGGTGAGACCGAGCTCTTTGGGCAGCTCGTGCAGGCTCACCAGAAGAAAATCTTCAGGGTTGCCCTTTATTATGTGCGTGACCCACTGGCGGCCGACGGTCTGACGCAAGACGCCTTTATCCGGGCCTTTGAGAATATCCACCGGTTCCGGGAAGAAGCGTCTTTTGAGACGTGGCTGACGCGGATCACCATCAATCTCTGTCTGAACTATCTGAAGCAACGGCAGACGGAGTTGAAGCGAAACGTGGCAGAAAGCCTGGGGGAAGACGAGCAGGGAAATACTCTCACTTTTCAGATCGCAGATCCCACTGGATCGCCCGAGGAGCAACTATTGCGCAAGGAGATGATGCGGGGAGTAGAAAAGGCAATATCCCTGATGTCGGCGCAGCAGAAGGTCGTTTTCCAGTTACGTCACTATGAGGGCTTGTCGCTGGAGGAAATTGTCAACGTAACACAGATGAATATTGGAACCATCAAAAGTCATCTGTTTCGCGCGGTCCAAAAAGTGCGCGATGTGTTGAGAAATCGTTATGAAAAATGAAAATCACCTTACTTTTGAAGATTGCTTAAATCTATATTTCTTGCCTGAAGACCATGGGGAGCTTCGGCAGCATCTGGATCGTTGTCCAGAGTGTCTGGAAAGATTCCACAGTGCTCAGCAGGATCTGTGCGACCAGGCGGCACAATTTCGCGGCCAGGTGGATCATCAGACGGACAATTTCTGGGAAACCCAGCGCCATCAAATACTGTGGCGAATACGTGCCGGAGAACGGACCGGATCGCAGTGGAGCATTCTTGATTTGCGAACTTGGGCCACAGCCGCCGCCATTTTGGTTTTTTCGGTTGTGCTGACGCAGTGGACATGGTCCCCACCGGCGACAGTTTCTCCGACAGAAAAAGCTATAATTATTCAAGATCTGAAAGACGACAGGCTCTTACGCGAAGTGAATCATGCCATCAATCAGGATCAGGCGGATCCGCTTCAGCCTCTTGACTTGCTTCTGAAAGTGCCGGATAGTTCTGGGGAGAATGCCGATCGGGAACACTTCCATGAGATTTCCTAAAGTTGTTGCCAGCACCGCATTACTAGTTGTTGTCTGCTTTGGAACCAGTACTGTGCTTGCCCAAATCGACATTCCCCCCGGGAAGTGGTGGAAGAACGATCCGGAGCTAATACAGTCGTTGAACCTGACGGCTCAGCAGATCGAACAGATTGACCAGGTTTTTGAACGCTATCGCCCCACCCTTCTCGATTTGCAGCTTGACCTTAGGAAGAAGTCACTCGACTTGCAGCGCATGCTGCAGGCCGATAAACTCGATGAAGCCCGCATCGAGTCACAGGCGGCCTTGGTGGAACAGGCTCGCGGCGAGTTGGCCAAGGAGCGCCTGATGATGATGGTCAAGATCCGCAACCACCTCAAGCCGGATCAATGGCGGCTGCTGCAGGAAACGCATGCCCAGCGGAAGAAAGCGCGTGAGCTCATGCGCCCGGGGCCGCGCGGTGCCGAAGGGAAGTTAGGCCGGCCATTGCCACCGCCGGGAAAGAATTGATCGATTCGTCGGTCATCAGTCATCGGTCATCAGTCATCGGTCATCAGTCATCGGTTATCAGTCATCGGTCATCGGTCATCGGTTACCAGCTGTCCGCCTCCAATCGATCGGATGTAACCATTGATCAAGCGGAGGAATAGGCGCAACTCCTGATCTAGTTCATCGTAAGTGCATTGATCG
>DASYPF010000228.1:0-6060 GCA_036006905.1 Acidobacteriota bacterium | reverse complement strand
GGGCATCATCCAGACGCCTGACGATGCTGTCGATCCAGCCAAAGCACAGTGCTTCCTCGAGGGCGTCGGTGTAGCTGATGGAAGTTACGCCTGTGTGTCGCTTGTGGAATACGAGCCAGATCTCGGATTGCGAGTCGTAGTACTCGTTCAGCCACTTCCGCCACTCTCGGCGGTTCCGCACTTCAAGCGTCTTGATGGGCTTGCCTGACATTGGTGCGTGTCATTCTTACACAATAGGTCTTGTGCCGAACGGTCCAGGCGTTCACTAAACTCATTGCAATCGCAGAGCGACGCACGGGTCCGGGCGGCCACACAGGTATACTGTGCTAGGACATCCGTTACACTAGGTGGATGCCTGGCTGAAAAGGAAAATTTGGGACACGGGAAATACAGAAAACACGGAGTAAGCTGAATTCCGGAGCATGAAGGCACACCGATTAAGGCTGGATAGGTAAAGCTTTGGTGCTGTGCCTTCATGCTCCGGAATTCAGCTTTCTTCCGTGTGCTCTGTGTCTTCCGTGTCCTAAGTTCGCTTCCAGCCAGGCATCCATCAAAGTGTAAAGGATGTCCTGGCAGAGTGCCACACAGGGCGGCCCCTACAATCAAATTGATTTTTTTCCCTTGATGATCAGTCCGAGTCGACGCTCACGTTTCGACTACCTCCGGGCAGTAGAAACCGCCGTGTGTTGTGCTCATGAATCGGCCACGTCGCAGAGCAGTAACCAAACGCATCATTCGTGAACCGTTGACGATGCCAAGGCCGGCTCGCGCACCAGGAAGAAGCAGCAAGCCGCTAATATAGACTCTAGCGACGACAGAATCACCACCGCGGCGAAGCCATATTTTGCATACAACAACGACGCCAGAAATACCGAGACACCGATTCCTACTTGCGAAAAACAGTTACGCAGAGCAACAAAACTTCCCCGCCCTCGTGTCGGAGTCAACTCAGTCACCAGCGTCTGTTGGGAGGTCTGGCGAAAAGCGATCGCCAGAGCAACCGCGAAGAAAAGTGCCAGCAACCACCCCAATCCGCGCGCCGATGGGAGAAAGACGACAAGAAAAGCGGTCGCAAAGCTGCTCAACAAAAAGAGGCGGCGCTTACCGATAAGATCCGAAAGCCATCCTGACAGTGGAGAGGCAAGCATCGATGCCGCTCCTACCAGCAGAAATACCATCCCCACTTTCGATTCGCTCAAGCCAAAAACTTGAACCAACCAGGGACTGACGAACGCAAGCAGAGCAAGCGTAGCGCCCGAGACAAACGCGGCGCTGATCAGAGCCGCCAGCTTTTCCTGTGAGCTCAGGTAATCGCGGTAGCGATGGAAGTGTTCACCAACGTTCTCCCGAATTATTTCGAAGGGCAATAATGTGGATTCAGGCGGCGATTTGTGTCGAACCGCTGAAGGTGCTCCTGGCGGTCCGGCCTTCTGTATGTCTTTCGTTGTCCGTTGTGAAGAGTTCCGTGGTGACTCGGTGGTGACACGGAGACGGGGGAGTATTAACACAGCAAGCACAATCAGGAGCGACGCCAGCAGCGACGTAGCCCGAAAGATCCAGTGCCAATCCCAGCGATCCGCTACCACGGCGCCCAGAGGCACTCCCACCACAAGCGCAGCGAAATACGAGGCCAGCACGGTTCCCATCGCCCGGCCGCGCACCGCGTAAGGGAAATAATCCCCCACATAAGCAGTTACGCACGTGCTTAAGATGCCGGCAAACACTCCCATCAGAGTTCGCAGCGCAAAGAAAAGCGAGAATGCCGTTGCTATGCTCAGCACATAGGCTGAAAGCGCGAATCCCCCCAGTCCAAAAAGCAAGATCGGCTTTCTTCCAAAATAATCCGACAGTGGGCCGAAAAGCAGATTTTGCAAGGCCGCTGCAAACGCATATCCGGTAATCACCCAACCCATTTCAGTCACGGATCGGCGCAAAACAGAGGCAATGAGACTGAGAATCGGCAGTATCACTTGATTGTCCAATACGCCCACAAACAAAATGGCAAACAACAACGCTAGAATTCGGCCGGACTGTTTGGTTGGAAATCTGGGCAACGTCGTCATATTTGAAAAAGATAGTCGAACCTAAGTCGAAGGTCGAAAGTCGAAGGTCGAAGGTCAAATGCCGAAATTAGTATTAACTTTTGACTTTAAGCCCTGGACTTTCGACCTTCGACCTTCGACTTTTGCTTATTGCTTGAAGCTTAGAAAGTTTGCCAGCACGCGGAAGGCTCCGTTGTTCAGTTCTCTCCACTGGCGGTACCAGACGTAGCTGGTGTAAATGTAAGTTCCTTTTCCTACCGGGGCCACCAGCAGTCCGCCGTTCAATGGTTCTTCATCCGGATCATGCGACGAGAGCAAAGCTTGATAACGCGAATCCCACTTGTCCGGATAATAGAGGCCGCGCTCCTGCACCCAGTTTTCAAAGTCCCCCGGGCCAATGATGTTCGGTGTCTGAAGCAGAGGATGGCTGGGCAGTAAAATTCGAACCGGCGTATCCTCGACAGTAACTCGCTTGCTGGAGATGTGAAGCGGATATGGCGCAAGTTGCGGATAACCTGCGTCGGTATTGAATTCACCGGCGCGCTGGTAAAAAACCACCAGATTGCCGCCGTTCCGCGCAAAGTCGATAAGCCGTCCGTTGCTTTTGACCAGGCCGGGCACCAGGACATAACTGCGATGATCCACAAGGATTGTGCGATACTGCGATAAGTCTCCACCCGCGAGCTCGTCCGCGGTAATTACCTTGTAGGAAATCCCCAGGTTTTTTAGTGCCTCTTCCGTAGATGAGTCGGTGTGGCGAATCAAACCCACTTTCCCCACAGTCTCTATTGCCAGATTGCCTGCTCGCTCGCGAATTTCCGATCGCACCAATGTTCCGTCCTGAGCCTGAAAAAAAAATTGATGGTTCTCGGTGAACCCCGGAGAGAAATTGAGCGGGAAATCAAGGCCACCGGTGCTGGCCGGAGCGACGGTTAACTCGCTGACTTTTCTATTTCGATTGCCGTTTGCAGCGTTGACTTGGCCGTTGAGCGCCTCCTGGCTGTGATTGACCAGGTGTACGGAAGCCGGCACCTGCTGATCTTTCCACACAAGCCAGCGATCCGGCAAGACTGCCATTTCCGCCCTGGGAAATATTTGGGGCTGCGCCGACCAGTAAAACGGAATTTGCGTGGCGCCGTCTGCAAAAGTCACAGTCCAGGCGATTTGCGGAAGGTCCTCCTTCTTATAAAAACGCCTAAAGGGCTCCGTTACGTCTGCATCTCGAGACAGGCGCACTATGCCGTAGCGGTCCCAGGCAACAGCGCCGGTCTTCCCATCCCACGTCCGCACCTCTGACCATCCTTTCGGCCAGGCCGCTGCAGCGGATTTCAATTTCAATTGCAGGGGACTCACAACTGTGATTCGGTAAACTGCCAGATCCCCGACAATGGCGCGGTCCTGATTAGCTAAAAATCGATCGACGTCCGCGGCGCTACGGATGCGAGACAGGTCGCTTTCAGATACGGGCTCAAGCGCCCAACGCGCCTTCAAGCCCGCGATCGCCGCCTTGGCGTTTGCGAGGCGTTTCACCAAATCCTGGATCGACGAGTTGATCGTTTGAGCCATCTCTCCACGAAATCTTGTCGCCACTCCGCGCTGCATGGTGGCCAAGGTCCGCAAGTCGCGATTCATCTGCCCCAGCACAGTGCGGGCATCGGGGATGGCCTGTTGCTCAGAAAAATCACGGTAGTGTTGCTGGATGATGCGCAGGTTCATTCCAATTTCCGGAAGAAAGGGCTGCGCCAGCCCTGAAAAGAAATTATCTGCGGCTGTGAGGATCTCGGGCGATGCGGAGTCCCAGAGTCGGTAGTAGCGCACCTTGCGCCCCCTGTCCGAGAATGGGCCTTGAGATGCGTGTTGAAGATAGGCTTTGCGAGCGATCTCCCCATAAGTTGTTCCAGTGAGCGGTTCCACTTCATCCAACTGCAATGCGACGGCAGCTCGCTCTGGCCTTTGCTGTGTTTGAAACATTCGCAGTGCTTTCCAAGGCGTGCCCAGCTCGGGATGGTAATCTGGCTGCCCCGCCAACCGGAAGGCATCCTTCAACGCGATCGCGACAGCACGGTGATTGCCGTGTCCCTGATCAACGGTGTGAGTCGTGATGATAACCATCGGCTTCTCTCTTCGAATTGCCGCAACCAGGCGCTTCACCATTTCTTCCTTTCCGCCCCAGAAACGAAAAGTCTCTTCCGCCGTCTTAGAGAAACCAAAGTCGACAAAGCCAAGCGAGGATACGCGCGTAACTCCATACCCTGAAGCCGCAGCATGAAGTTCTCGGTAGCGCAGCGCGCCCATGTCTTCATACAACTCCGGACCGGTGGCGTTTTGGCCTCCTTCACCATAGTTGCTCACAACAATCGATGCGCGTATTCCCCACTTCATCCGTGCC
This sequence comes from Acidobacteriota bacterium, assembly GCA_036006905.1. GTDB lineage: Bacteria > Acidobacteriota > UBA6911 > JACQSX01 > JACQSX01 > DASXTB01. The sequence continues at coordinate 1,629 of DASYPF010000228.1, read as the reverse complement.
AGCGTCAGCGCGTCTGCGTCTTCATCGTCCGGATGCGCAGCCACGCTCATGAGAGAAAAGGAAGTGGAGAGGTCTTTTAAGGCCTGATGCTGTTGCCGTTCCGTATCCGGCCCTGCGAGAACACCCGCGGGCGCCAACCGCTGGGGCAACAGCGCGATCAAAAAAACGGGTGCCAGTAGAGCATAGCGACACGCCCGTCGTAAAAGAAAACTGATCCGCTTTATTTGCGCGCAGTACTTCATCTGCTCATTCCTTGGTCCACTCCGCTTCATCGTCCTATTTCTCCTTGCCGTAACATTATCAAGGCGTCCTCGGGTGGTTCTTTGTAGTACCGGGCACGCGTTCCGTGCTCGATAAAACCATGACGGCGGTAAAAGGCAATCGCCCCCTTATTTGAAGGGCGCACTTCCAGGTAGCAGTTTGTAGCGCGGCGATCTCTGGCCATTGCCAGAAATCGGTCGATCAGTCTGCTCCCGATTCCCTGTCTCTGATAGCTTGCCTGCACGGCAAGCTTGTAAATTTCAGCATCCCCAGGAAGAATCCGCCCCGCGATGAATGCTATAATTCGATCCGTTGCCTGGCAGGCAATTTGGTCTACCACGTGCTCCGACCGATCTTCCATTTCTTCGTGTGCACTTTGCCGATCGACAGTCGCCACCAGACCGTGGAAGTGAGGATCGCCCAAAAGCATGTTCACGTAATCCTCGGCGCGCCACACTTCCAAGCGACAGCTCTTTTCAAGAGCGACGACGACGTTGACATGCTCAGATAAAAGACTCTTCAGCGCGACTAGCATCGATTCGTTCTAACGGCCGCGGTACCGTTTCAGCCTTCGTACTTCAAGTTTCAGTCCTGCACTTTGCGCTATTCGCTGCGCCTTGGCGGTGACTATTTGTAATTATCCAGATTTTCGAGCGGGACGATGGATCTCAGCGTCTGAAGGTCGAATGTAGTACGCATCCAGCAGATCGGCCGGCGGGAGGTTCCCCGCACTCAAACGCCTGAGCGCAACCACTATTGCCACGCGCGCCAGGAACAGATCCGATTCCAATATCGTATGGCCTTTACTTGCGATCAAGTCTCTGTACGGCAGCGTGCCGTCGCCCAAAAATTTAACTTGCTTCTGATCCAGCGACCTAATCCACTCGTCAGGCGCGCCGACTTGTCCTTCGCGAACCAGACGTGGGGGTGCGCCAGGCGCCATCTTCTCATAAAGTGCCGCAAACACTTGGTGACGGCGCGCATCCATGAACGTGGCGATCCAACCAGACGTGGCAGCAGACTCCGCAAGACAATCGAGCGCTGTAACGCCAATCAAAGGACACCGCAGGCGCATCGCCAGAGCTTTCATTGTGGAAATGCCGACACGCAGGCCGGTAAATGAGCCTGGCCCGGTTGTAACTGCCAACGCGTCCAGATGTTCCAACTCGACTCCACTCAACCGCAGAACAAAGTCAATCATCTCCAGCAGTTTTTCAGAAAATGTGAGACCCACGTCTACGTTCAATTCGCACACTACCTGTTTGGCCCGTGCCAGACATACTCCTCCGCGCCTTGAGCTTGTGTCAGTGGAAAGAATCAACGGAGCGAGGTCCGGCGGGCGGATATGGGGCAAAATATCAGCTTGTG
>DASYPF010000227.1:0-4253 GCA_036006905.1 Acidobacteriota bacterium | reverse complement strand
CGAGGAGTGCTACTTCGAGGGTCCGCTTGCTGACGCGCGCGGCTCAGTTCAGCTTGCCAGCCTGGAACCAGGCTGACGCCCGCCGTGGCGGGCTCTTAGGCGAAACCACCGATTTTTTTACTTGAGGTAACAATGAGACGTTTCCATACATCTGCGGTCATGACATTGTTTGTTATGTTCGCGCTGGCTGCCGAGACGAATGCGCCTGACGCGACACTATCGGGCGCGACAAAACCACAAACCAGCCAGCCGGCCTACGATCTAATTATCCGCGGCGGCAGGATTGTCGATGGCGCCGGGAACCCCTGGTTTTCGGGCGATGTGGCAGTCTCCGCCGATCGGATTGCAAAGATCGGCAAGATTGATTCCAAGGCCAAACGAATCATCGATGCTCGCGGGTTGGTGGTGTGTCCCGGCTTTATCGACATGCACAGCCACTCAGACACGTCTCTGCTGGTGGATGGCAATGCGGAAAGCAAAATTCGCCAAGGCGTGACCACCGAGATTTTAGGCGAAGACCGATCAGTGGCGCCCATGCGCGGAATGGCGCTGCGGGACAAACCCTCATACGGCCGATTTCAGGTGGCACTTGACTGGCATGACTTCGATGGCTATTTCGCCGGCCTTCTCAAGAAGGGGATTTCCGTCAACGTCGGCTCCTATGTCGCCGGCGGGCAGTTGCGGCTCTGTGTCATGGGAGCGGACAACCGGCCACCGTCGGCCAAAGAGCTCGAGGAGATGAAGGCGCTCGTCGACCAGTCGATGCGCCAGGGAGCGCTGGGGCTTTCCACCGGAATGATTTATCCGCCAAACAGTTACGCTTCCACCAATGAGCTGATTGAACTGGCTCGGGTTGCCGCCAAATACGGCGGCATTTATGCTTCTCACATTCGCAACGAAGGCAACACGCTGATGGAGTCTCTTCAGGAAGCCATCACCATCGGCGAAAAAGCGGGACTCCCGGTCCAGATCTTCCATTTTAAAGTAGCGGGGGAAAACAACTGGGGACGCATGCCCGAAGCCGTCAAGCTCATCGAGGCGGCACGCGCGCGCGGGATCGATGTTCACGCCAATCAATATCCTTACATCGCCGGCATGACCGGCCTGAGCACGATGCTGCCGCAGTGGGCGCAGGAAGGCGGCACCACCAAGATGGTGCTTCGCCTAAAGAACGCCGGCGAACGGCAGCGCATCCGCAAAGATATTGAAGCGGGAAACAATGTCCAGCAGCTTCGGGATTGGGACCGTGTTCTTATTGCCGAAACGCATCGAGCCAACAACAAACAGTATGAGGGACACACACTGGCGGAAACAGCGCGCATGCGCGGCCAGAATCCAGTCGATGCCATCATGGATCTCCTGCTCGAAGAAGACGGCATTGTGGGCGCGATATTTTTCATCATGAAGGAAGAAGATGTCCGCTACGCGATGCAACAGCCCTGGGTAAGTGTCGGCTCCGACGGCACGGCCGTCAAACCAGAAGGAGTACTGGGCCAGGGAAAACCGCATCCGCGCTGGTACGGCACTTTTCCCCGCATTCTCGGCAAGTATGTGCGTGACGAGAAAGTCTTAAAGCTGGAGGACGCGGTCCGCAAGATGACTTCACTGGGTGCCCAGCAGCTCGGGATTCGTGATCGCGGCCTGTTGCGGGAGGGAAAATTCGCCGACATCGTTGTCTTCGATCCGGATCGCGTTGCTGACAGAGCAACGTTTGCGCAGCCGCATCAGTATCCAGTAGGGATCGAGTATGTGATCGTCAACGGTGGAGTCGTCATTGAAAAAGGAAAGCACACCGGCGCGCGTCCGGGCAAAATTGTTTATGGGCCGGGGAGGAAATGACGAATGACGAAGTTCGAATGACGAAGTCCGAATGACGAAGTCCGAATGACGAAGAGTCTCGGTATCATTTCGGTCTTGCAACATTCCGGCGATACAACGCTGCCGTGGAAAATTACCGAAATCGACCGGAGGTCGTGGTCTATCTCAAGCAGCCGGATTGGGTGCGTTGGGTCATCGATTCCAGTCTGGTGGATGGCCACACTGCTGGCAGCCGATTTGAACAGAGACGGCAGTGATGAAATCATCGCCGGAGGAATGCGGAATTCGGAATGAATCATTCATGGCGAACTCCGTTCCAATGACGGCTTAGGGACCTAAAGCCGTCAACGTCTACGTCCACGATCACGAGCACGATCACGACCACGAGCAGGTGGTCGTCGACGTGGACGTGGACGTGATCGTGGACGTGACCGTGGCCGTAGTCGCCCTTCAGCACCATCCATGCCGAATGGCTTTAAAACCCCGTTTTCGCCCTTTGCAGAAAACGATGAACAAAATTCAACGTTTTTAACAACTGATAGCATGACAAACCTCAGTCTGGAGTCGATCGCGCTGGTTACGGGAATGGCCGCCTTTTGCTTCCTGGCAGGGCTGATCTTATTTTGGAAAATGCCAGACTCTCCGGCGCGCCACTGGCTGCTGCTGTTTGGCATCGCTTTGCTGCCGGGGCTCGCGTTATTGTTTGGATCGCGAGCTGCAATCGAGAAGGCCAAGAGTCCAGAGTTTTGCGGTTCCTGTCACGTAATGGACCCATTTATAACAGACCTGAAAGATCCCAAGAGTCAGACACTTGCTTCGCGTCATTACCAAAACCGCTACATCCTTGAGAACCAGTGCTATACCTGTCACACCGACTACACGGTGTTTGGTCCTGTGAAGGCAAAGCTGACGGGCTTAAGGCATCTGTGGAATTACGAGACGCGGAACTATCGGATTCCGATCAAGCATAGAGGACCATACAATTTTGAAAACTGCCTCCACTGCCACGGCCAAGCCAAGATCTTTTTGGAAAAGCACGACGCGGATGTGCGCAAACAGCTTGAGAGCAAAGCAGTGACTTGTTTGGATTGCCATGCTCCGGTTCACCCTGAACAAAAATCCGCAGGCAAGAAGTGACGGCAGAGAGCAGACGGTCCCAAGGCGAAAGACACAAGTGAGAATTCCATGAGGGTAAAAACGACACCGCTGAAAGTTTCGGCAGGACTGATGTTGACAGCACTAGCATTGATGCTGTTGTGCCTCACCTGGTTCTCACCGCGAACGATGGCCCTGTTTCTGGGCCTGGGCCTCCTGTGCGGCGGCTTAAGCATTCTGCTGTTCTTGCTTTACGTGATTGCAGATTTGCATTCCAGGCGAATTTTGTGACCTACTGATGCAGCCGCCTACACGCGTAAACAAGGCTTGGAATCATCATGGGAGCCTCACTGACCAGAACCTGTGGAAAAATACTGAGCCGAGCGCGTAAGAAGGTGTGAAAAATAACTGAGCCGCGCGCGTGAGCAAGCGGACCCGCGATCGATCAAAGATAGCTTGAGTTTTGCAGGTGGGACTGTCCGCTTGCTCAGGCGCGCGGCTCAGTCATTTTTTCACACCTTCTCATGCCCCTCGTCACTTCTCACCTGAAAGTAGTCCCTGCACTTTTGCGATTAGCTTCTTGCTGTCATAGATTGGTTTTTCCAGATAATCATTCGCCCCTGTAGCGGCCACGATTTTTTTGCGATCGCCTTCCATCGCGTGGGCAGTGGCAACAAGAATGGGAATCTGGGCCGAAGCTGGATTCTGTCGAATCAATGCCGCAATGTCGATGCCATCCACCTTTTTGTCATGGTAGTGGGCGTTGGAAAGTGAAATGTCCAGAATAACCAGATCTACTGCTCCAGATCCCACCAAGCGCAGAATTTCTTCGACGTTTTCCGTCGCGTGTACTTCATATCCTCCTTGCCGCTCCAGCGCCATCCGGTAGAACTTCACAATCAGCGCGTTGTCTTCAATTACTAGAATCGATTGCTTTCTCATCCAACGATGGGAGGCGCTCAGAAGCTGAGAAAAAGTCGACCACGAAACCGCGATAAGTGCGAAGCGAAGAAAATATTTTACGGCTGAGTCGAATTCCTTCTGCAAAAACTTTTCCACCAAACAACCAAGGCCGTGACAGGTACGCTCTTCGTGGCTTCGTGGCTATTTTTCTCAACCGTTCTTACGCCCCATGAATCGGAAGGGTGAAATCTACGGTGGTGCCAAAACCCAATCCTCCACTGTGAAGCTGAATGCTCCCGCCCATCCCTTCAACCAAGTGTTTGCTGATGGCAAGTCCCAAACCGCTCCCGCCGTGCCGCCGTTTGAGAGAACTGTCTACCTGCTTGAATTTCTCAAACAGCTCTGTCTGTTTCTCTTTTGCGATGCCGATGCCCGTA
>DASYPF010000226.1:0-4239 GCA_036006905.1 Acidobacteriota bacterium | reverse complement strand
TGTCCAGCAGACCACCCGTCGCCACTGATTTGGCTCCCGGGACTTGGGCGCGGATGGATTCCAGCAGCCCTTTGATCAGAGAAACGTAGCCATGAAAGAGGCCGGATTGTATGCTTTCAACGGTGGAAGAACCAATAATTTTTTCAGGACGCCTCACCTCGACACGCGGCAAGCGGGCAGCCCTTGTAAACAATGCCTCGGCCGAGATGGCCAAGCCCGGGGCGATTACGCCTCCCAGATAATCACCCGCTTCAGAAACCACGTCGAAAGTAGTGGCGGTACCAAGATCGATGATAATCACCGGCTTACCGTAACGTTCTATCGCCGCCACAGCGTTGACGATTCGATCCGCCCCTACGTCAGTAACGGGATGATAGCAAACCCGAATCAACGTTTGTTCCGCCGGATCCACAAAAAACGGCGCCAGTCCGAAGTACTCCTGACTCATCTCACGAATACGCGGATTGACCGGTGGAACAACCGAAGCGACGACTACTGCACGGATCTGATTACGATCCAGGTTCCAAAGAGAAAAAAGGGTACGACATAGGATGCCGTATTCATCTGCGGTACGGTCGCGCAGTGTCGTCAAACGCCAGCGGGAGATCAGGCGCTCCCCCTGGTACACCCCCAGCACAGTGTTGGTATTGCCGATATCAACCGCTAACAACATCCGGTTCTTTTGCGACCTGGCCCTTAAAGCGTTTGATCTTGCCATCCGCCACTGACTGTTCCAGCGCAGCGACCACTTGCGGATCGAACTTGATGCCTGCCATCGATCGGATTCGCTGGAGTACAAATTCCGTGCTCATCGGCTTTTGATAAGGACGCAGTGTAGTCATGGCATCAAACGTGTCGGCTACACTGATGATGCGCGCCATCAGAGGGATCTGATCTCCGGAAAGTCCTAGCGGGTATCCTTTTCCATCGATCTGTTCATGGTGATGGCGAACTCCCGGGATGATGTCGCGCAATTTGCCGATTTTCCCCACGATATAAGCGCCCTTTTCTGGATGCTGCTTCATGGTGTCAAATTCTTCCGGCGTAAGGACGTCGGGTTTTTTCAGGATTCGATCATCGATTCCAATCTTGCCGACATCGTGAAGCAGCGCTGCCAGGCGCATCTTTTCCAGGGCTTCTTCGCCCAAGCCCATCACGCGCCCCAGAATCAGTGAGTAATGTGTCACTCGCTCAGAGTGTCCTTTTGTGTAGGGGTCTTTTTCATCGATGGCCGCCGCTAGTGTTTGAATTGCTTCGAGAAAAAGTTGCCTGTTCTCCTCGGCCGCGTGTTGAAGTTTTGTCACATAGTCTTCAATCTTCTCGGCCATGACGTTGAAGTTCTCAGCAAATTCCCCGATTTCATTGTTGGTGCGAACGTTCACCCGCTCTGAGAAATTCCCCTGCGAAATTGAGCGGGTCGTATCCGCCAACTGGTTGATCGGCTCGCTGATGCGGCGAGCGAAAAGGGCGCTCAGCACTCCGGCAAACACGATGAATACGCCGATCAAGATAATAATCTCGTTCCGGACGGCCCGTACCGGCCCAAAAATGTCCTGTTCGGTGGCCTGCACGATGGCGTGCCAGCCCAGATTTCGGACCGGGACTACGGTCGCTACGAACTCCTCACCGGTCTTGGAATTCTTGAAAAATTTATTGAAGGTCGCCTGAATTTTCTGACTCTCCAGGTCCTGCACGATCTCTTTATAGATTTCCGGCGACAAAGGCACGCCGCTATTGGAGCGAAGAAACACGGAATGTCTCGAGTCCAGCAGCACCACTTCGTTCCTTCCGCCATTTTCGCTGATCATCTGCCGCAGAGGCTCCAAGTCAACAAGTTCCTGCATGACTCCCAACGGCTTTTGAGCGCCTGGAATCGGTTTGCACACCAGCACAACCATCCGGTTCTGCTCGCGCAGCCGGATGGGAGCACTGATCAGCAGTTGGCCACTTTGCAGGGTCTGCCGATAAGCTTCCTGTTTCAACTTGGCGAGTTCGGGATCTGAGAACGAATAGCCGGCTTCTTTTCCAAAATCGGAATCGTCATAGGCAGCCGCCATCAGAAGCCCTTCGTCGGCTCCCGTCTCGACAATCTGCTGAAGTCTTGCGGCTACTCCGGCCTGTTCCAAAAGGGAGCGGATTGTCTGGGAGTTCTCCAGCCGCAAGACATTTTCGATCTTGTCGAGCTGATCGATGGCGCGATTCATGAAGTTGTTTATTTCCGTGCTGATGCTCCTTCCAGCTTGCAACTGGATCAAGCGCTGGTCTTGAGAAAGATTCTCCCGCGAAGTCTGGAGCAATTTCCAGCCGACAACGACCAGCGGCCCGGTCCCCATCAACAGCAGTACCAGGAATAGACTGTAAATAATCTTATTTCTGCCCGACTTCATTGAAACTCTTCTTTCAGCCGCCTCTCCATTAACGCGCCAATCGCTGCCTGAGGCGATTTTCGAGCATACAATACCTGATACATTTGCTCGGTGATCGGCATCTCTACCTGAAATTTCCTTGCCAGCCGGACAGTTGCCATCGTTGTTGGAATTCCTTCGGCTACCATGGGACTTGATTGCTCGACCTCTTGGAGCGTGCGTCCTTGAGCCAATTGTATCCCTGCCGACCGATTGCGGCTGAGCGAGCCGGTGCAAGTCAAGACCAGATCTCCCAATCCGGCCAATCCACCCAGGGTTTCCGCTCGTCCCCCCATGGCGACTGCTAACCGGCACACCTCCGCCAAGCCACGAGTGATCAACCCGGCCGTGGTATTGCTGCCAAAACCAAGCCCTGTTACCACGCCTGAGGCAATGGCAATGACATTTTTCACCGCACCACCGATTTCCGTTCCGACTACGTCGCTGTTTGTGTAAACACGGAAGCGGGCAGAAGAGAAAATGCGCTGTATCCGCTCGGCCGCCGAAGAATCCTGGCTGGCAGCAACCACTGCGGTCGGGTCACCACGCACCGATTCTACTGCGAAAGACGGCCCGCTAAGCACCACAATTTGAATTCCCGGTCCAAGCACTTCGCGGTGTACTTCGGACATCCGTTTCAAAGAAGCCACGTCAATCCCTTTGGCGGCACTGACACAGCACGTTCCGGAAGGTACTAAATCTCTGACCTGTTGAAGGATTTCACGCACATAACGCGAGGGAATGGCGCTGATGATCAGCCGGCTTCCGGAAAGCGCCTCCCGTGGATCGGAAGTGATCCGAACTTCCCGTGGAATCTCAAAGTTAGCCAGGTAACGCTCATTGACTCGCGTGCGAATCAGCTCCGTTGCGTGCTCCCGGCGCCGCGCCCAGAGAGTGACAGGATGGCTGCTTTGACTCAGCAAAATCGCCAGTGCTGTACCCCAACCCCCTGCACCCAGAATAGTAATTTGTTCCATGAACAGTGCTCAGTGCCCAGTGCTCAGTTCCCAGTTCCCAGTTCCCAGTTGCCAGTTGCCAGCAGCAGCCTAGTGCGGATACTCGCAACACTTACTGCAAAGGCAAAGTCCAAAGTCGAAAGTCCGAGCTTCATTACTCTCGACTTTGGACTCTGGACCCTCGGTGAGTTGCAAGTATCCGCGCTAGGTCCTTGCTGGCAACTAGGAACTGGGAACTAATCACTGATTTAGTGTCGGAAATGGCGAATGCCGGTAAAGATCAGTGCCATGTGGTGGTCGTTGGCAGCCTGAATGACTTCTTCATCACGCACCGAGCCTCCCGGTTCGATGGCTGCGATGATTCCCACTTTGGCGGCTTCGTCCAGACCATCGCGAAAAGGAAAGAAGGCATCTGAAGCCATCACAGCTCCCGCCAAAGGTCGTGTTGCCTTTTGCGCAGCCAGACGGACGCTATCGACGCGGCTCATCTGTCCGGCGCCCACTCCCAGCGTCATCCGGGCTGCAGCAAAAACGATGGCATTTGACTTTACATGCTTGCACACTCGCCAGGCGAACAGTAGGTCTTCCATTTCTTTTGAAGTGGGAGCGCGGTTGGAAACTACTTTGAGGTCCTTGTCACTCAGATAGAACTGGTCCCACTCCTGAAGCAACAGTCCCCCGTGGATGGATTTAATGTCCCACGGGAACGGCTTCGCCTCGGATGGTTCAATTCGCATCAATCGCAGATTCTTTTTCTCGCTGAGACGCCGGCGCCCGGCTTCTGTATAGCCGGGCGCGATGATGGCTTCCACAAATAGCTTTGATAATTCTTCGGCGGTGGCGGCATCGACTTCACGGTTCAGTCCGATTACGGAACC
>DASYPF010000225.1:0-15082 GCA_036006905.1 Acidobacteriota bacterium | reverse complement strand
ACAGCATGTTGCATTCCTTCATATACTCGTCGGTAATGTTGGTGACGTAAATGTCCAGCCAGCCATCGTTGTCGTAGTCGGCGACTTCCGCGTTCATTCCTTTCTTCGTGTCGTAGCCAATGGCTTTCTCAGTCGCATCGCGAAAGGTGCCGTCACCATTGTTGAAGAAAATCCGGTCGGTGCCGTAGTCGCAGGCCAAATAGATGTCCTGCCAGCCGTCATTGTTGAAATCGCCGTGGCCCACATCCAGCGTCCAGCCGGTATGGTGCGCCAGACCGGCCTTCTTGGTCACGTCCTCGAAGCTTCCCTTGCCTGTGTTGTGCCACAAAGTGACTCCACCACCGTTGACGGCGTTATCCAGATCATTAGGGAGAACGTTAGGCGTTTTCAAATCCAGAAGATTTTCCGATTTGAAATAATTTCCTAGCATCAAGTCCAGATAACCGTCGTTGTCATAATCGAACGCGATCACTGAGACAGTATTGCCGAATTTGTTCAGTCCGCAGGTCGCTGTCACATCCTTGAACTTTCCGTTGCCTTCGTTGTGATAAAGCAACGGCGTTCCGAAACGCGCTACCAGCAGATCCACGCGCCCGTCATTGTCATAATCAAACCACAGGGCGTCGGCCACGATAGAATGCGCATCATTCCCGCCAGCCAGGCCGGCTCGCTCAGTCACATCCGTAAACGTCCCGTCTCCATTGTTGTGATAGAGCCGATTCGGTTGCCCTTCGTCGGAATCCGTCACGAAGATATCATCCAGGCCGTCGTTGTCGTAATCGCCGACGGCCGCAGAAGCGCCACCCGAGGTGAACATCCCAAGCACGTCGCCTTTCTTTCCCTTATAAATGCGGGTGTGATGCAAATGATTGACGCCGGCCTTCCGGCTGATCTCCAGAAAGCGAATGCCCGAAGGCGCATCGCTGCCCCGTCCGGCCCACAGGAAGAGAGGCAGCACAAGCAGGAGACTCAAAAGTCCACCGCGAAGGCGCGAAGAACGCGAAGGGGGAATATTGGGTCTGGGCCGCAACGCCGGCGTATCCATTACACGGCGCTCCATTTGTCGATCATTGTCTTCATTGATTCATCCAGAGCTCTTGCAGGTTGGTATCCACGCGCTTGTTGGGATCGTATGCTTCGTTAATGATCGCCTTCAGTTCGTCTCCAGTTTTAGCAAGACGCGCTTTCAATTGAGGATTGTCGGGAAACTGTCTTATTCCCTCCAGCCATGTCGCTTTTGCTTTGTCGGGTTGGTCCATCTTCCAGTAGCCATCGCCAAGCGATATATAAGACCGAACGTGGTAATTGCGTTTCTTGTCGGTTTTCTGCATCTTCATCGCCTCTTCCAGGTCGGCGACTCCCAGATGTGTGCGGTTGAATATCTTCGGCCAGAATAAATAACTGTTGCCGCGGGTGTAGTAGCCAATCCAACTGGGCCTGATCTCCAGAGACTTGCTGAACAGAGTAAGCGAGTTGTTGGCTAAAATCACTTGAGTGATCGCGCCGGCGTCCGGAATTTTGTCCACGTAAGCAAAGCCGTAGTTCAAGTACGCGTTGGCGGCCTTGGAATTGTTTGCCAGCAGCTTCTCAAAGAAGGCCAGGCAACGGTCGTACTGCTTGCATTGGACGACCGCGTGCCTGTATTCGCTGCCGTATCGGATATTGTCCGTGTCGGCTGCGAGCGCCGCCTCAAACTTTGACAACGCAGTCGAGTAATCCCTGGCGCCAAGCGCCTTGATCGCTTCCTGAAAGTCGGCTTCCGCATCGAAGCCTGCGACAGCGAGTAAAGCAGCAGCGAGTGAAACAGTTATGACGAAAAGAAGGACGAGCGAACGGACGAATCTCATTGTTTCCTTCCTATCTTTGCGTTAAAAAGTTCGGCCTTCGAGTTTCCCTCCACGACGCGATAAATCTTATCTACGCGGAGATCCTTTAACGTTTCTTTAATTCCCGAGGGCCATCTGATTTCGACTCGGTCGATCTTCTCGCAGCGGGCCAGCCCGAAGTGCACGCGACAGGTGCTTTGCGAGGCAAACCCGTTTCCACCATTCACAAAGCTAAGATAGTTGCGGCCTCCACTGGCGACCCGCACCTGAGCTCCCACAGCCGAGCGATTCGATTTCTTTCCTTCCAGCAGAAACTCGACCCAGTGGCTGCCCGTCGGGAGCGTGTTGTGATAGAGAAAGGGCTCGGCGTTGGCATTGGTGACAAAGAGGTCCAGCCGCCCATCATTGTCGAAATCAGCAACCGCAATCCCTCGACCGTCGCGGAGCGAATCCAGACCGTGCCGCGCCGCTTGATCGGTGAAAAGCTGGCCCTGCTCATTGTGAAACAGCTTTTTCTTTTCGTAGCCGCTGAGGGTTTTATTTCTCATGGGAGGCCAGTTTCGCGCGTCGGCTAAATCAATATTCGGCCGGACGATCATTTCGAAAATGTCAGGCACGTAGCTTTCCTTGCCGGCCGAGACCCATCCGTTGACCACGTACAGATCGAGCCAGCCGTCGTTGTCGTAATCAAAAAATTTCGCTGCCCAGCCCCAGCCCGTGTCGTAGGTTCCGGTTTCACGCGACACATCCGAGAAAGTTAGGTTTCCATTGTTGTGCCACAGGAAATTCCCCTCGCGCATGTAATCGTCGGTGATGTTGGTGACGTAGATATCCAGCAGGCCGTCGTTGTCGTAATCACCCCAATCGACGTTCATCCCTTTCTTGGTGTCGATACCCAGGGCCGCCGCCGTTTTGTCGGAAAAGGTCCCATTTCCGTTGTTGACAAAAAAGTGATCGGTCCCGAAATCACAGGCGACATACAGGTCATCATTGCCGTCGTTGTCCGCGTCTCCATGGCCCAGATCCAGCACCCAGCCGCCGATTTTCAACCTCGCCTTCTCGGTCACATCGGTGAAAGTCCCGTCGCCGTTGTTGCGAAACAGCGTGACGCCGCCGCCGTTGTTTGCCGTCTCAAAACTCTCGGGAAAGAACCGGGGAGTATTCGGGTTAAATAGATTTATCGGCTGGAAGTAGGAGCCGACAAAAAGATCGAGATGCCCGTCATGATCGTAATCAAAAGCAATCGCCGTGATGGCGTTCATGTACCGATACAGTCCGGCCTCTTTGGTGACATCGCGGAAAGTTCCGTTTCCCAGATTATGAAACAACTGGTTGTGCCCGAAGCGGACGACCAGCAGATCGGGGCGTCCGTCATTGTCGTAGTCAAACCAGAGCGCGTCGGCCGATGCATTCTCGGCGTCGTTTCCACCGGCCACTCCGGCGCGCTCCGCCACATCGGTGAAGCTGAAGTTGCCGTTGTTGTGATAGAGGTGATTCTTTCCGTTTTCCTGGGAATCCGTGACGAAAATGTCTTCGAAGCCGTCGCCGTCGTAATCGGCCACTGCCGCCGCCGCGCCAAGCGCCGTATACCCCTGCATGATCTCGGCGTAGGGATTCTTGAACGCGCGGTTGGTGTGCTTGCGAGCCACCCCGGACTTCAGCGTCACATCTTCAAACCATTTTTGCTGGTGATCAGCGCCGCTTGCCGAAAAAGCAAGGAGCACGCAAACTCCGAACAGAGAGACACCTATTCCTGCCAGCACGGTTTTCATATCTAACAGAATTCTGAAAAACTTACCGCGAAGGCGCGAAGAACGCGAAGGCTGTCTGTTGATCCGGAACTCTAACCTTGGCATATTCGTCGTGCAATCATCCATTTAGGGAGGACTGGCTATATCGAACGTATGCTCGTCATTTAATCCCTTCGCGTTCTTCGCGCCTTCGCGGTGAATTTTTCAGCAACCTGCTACTGAATGGGGTAGTGGCGCTCAACCAGTTCCTGGCGGCCTTCCGTAACTTGCACAATTCGGTTGGCGCCGACGCTGCGAAATGTCTGGACAATGCCCGAACGCGGCCAGCGAACCGTCATTTCGTCCACCGAAGTTGCGCGATCCAGGCCGAAGTACTGCCGCAGCGAGTTCTGCGATCCATACCCGTCGCCCAGCACTACCTCGCGCATCTGCTGTTTGCCGCCGATACGGATGGTGACGCGGGCGCCGACGGCATCCCGGTTAGACTTTGTTCCCATCAGCTCCACTCCCAACCAGTTGCGATCAACACCAACCAGGTTCTTCAACAGCGCATGCCGGTCGGTAGAAGCGGAAACCGCAATATCCAGCACACCGCGGTTCCAAAAATCGGCTACTGCCACTCCGCGGCTGTTGATCAGCAAGTCGGTATCCGCGGCGCGTCCGATTTCCTGGAATGTGCCATCGCCATTGTTGCGCAGCATTCGATTGCGCTCCCAGCCGTGCCAGGACTTGCGTCCGAAATACTTCGGATCGAAGAATATTCCCGTTTTGTATTCCTTCTGCCTGGAGACGACGTTATGCAAGAAATCCAGCTCGATTTCCGTTCCTTTGTCGTTGTAAGCCCAACCGTCGGCGACATAGATGTCTTGCCAGCCGTCATTGTCGAAATCGGCAAACGACGCGCCCCAGAACCAACCGGGCGGGTTGGCGTTCGCCTTCCACGTAACGTCTTCAAACGTGCCGTCGCCTTTGTTGCGCAGCAGCGTATTGCCGGAGGCCATCTGCTGGAAAACTCCTACGAATTCAAGGCCGGACTGTCGGAAGATTTCCCAGTAGAGCGGCATGTCCGTCTTCCATACCCCCTGGCGGAAGCAGTTGATCATGTAGCCGGCCACCGTCGGCTCTTCAGCAAACCAGGCGTGCTCGGAGCGTATGTTGGCGACATAGATATCGAGTTTCCCATCGTTGTCGTAATCCGCGAACGACGCGCTCATCCCCGCGCCGTAGTCGAGCGTATTGGATTTGACGGACACGTCAGTAAACGTGCCATTGCCATTGTTGTGGTACAGCGTGTTGCGGCCGAAATCATTGACCACGTAAAGATCAGGATAGCCGTCATTGTCGTAATCGCCCCAGACAGAACCAAGACACAAACCGGTGTCTCCGACGCCCGCTTTAGCGGTGACATTGGTAAAGGTCCCATCGCCGTTATTGTGATAGAGCTGATTGGGAAGGCCATTTCGCGCGTAGAAGGTCGTCGGAATCTCCTTGCGTGGATCCAGATAGCGGCCGACGTAAAGATCCAGGTAGCCGTCGTTGTCATAGTCGCCCCAGGAGGCAACCGTGGCACAACTGTCTTCGCCGATGCCAGACTTCCCAGTCACGTCGGTGAACGTTCCGTCGCCGTTGTTGTGAAACAACTGGTTGTGGCGAAAAGTACGGCTCACAAACAAGTCCTTAAAGCCGTCATTGTCGTAATCGGCAAAGACCCCCACACTGACTCCATCGAGGCCGCTTAAACCGGCATTTGCGGTCACATCCTCGAAGGTTCCGTCGCCCCGATTGCGGAAGAGCTTCGACTCGACGCCATCGGGAATGAACAGATCGTAAAACCCATCGTTGTCGTAATCGACGGCGCTAATACCCCCAGGACCGTACCGGATCATTCCAAATTTCAACGGCTCTGTAAGGAACGGCGGATAATACCGGTTCATGAAATCGATCCGGGCGGCGGGCGCTACATTTTCGAAATGCGGCACGTCGCAAAGGACACGATTACCCTCGAGCAACGCCGTTTCTCGAATCGTCGGCACACCGCTGCGCGGATCAAACTTGATGCGGAAGAAAGCGCGATCGATACCCGCGTGGCGGGCGCCTTTGGGCGTACCGATCAGCTCAAAGCGGACTACGGCGATCCATTCATCCGCTGAGTCCCATTTTTCCAGGCGGTGAACGTAGATTCCGACTTCATCCACCGACTCGAAGCCCGACAGATACTCACGCCATTCGCCCAGTGCCGCATTCAGATCGATCGCGGAGGTTTCCGAAACGAAACGCAATTCCCTCACGTGGTCCTTTTCCCTTACCGCCTGCAGGTTGCCAAATCCCAAACGGTTGCCGCGAAAATTGGGGGCGTAAAACCGCTCGATGGCCGATACGTCCCTGGACTGAACCGCGCGGGCTAACTGCTGCAGCGCTTCGACAACAGTCTTTCCGGTGTTAAAGAACCTTTCTGCCCGGCTACTCGCGTGATCGACCGTGTAGAAGGCTCCGAAAAACAAAATTACTGGCGCCAACACACCACTAAAAATCAACGGCTTACCCTTCTTGCGCATTGAGCTCCTATATTCTGGGAACGGACAAACTTACCCGAGGAAAAACCTCCAACTTGAGGAACTTCCGAAAATCGAAATCCAATGAGCGGCCATCACTATAATGATTTTCTGCGCTTGCTTCAAGCTGTGTAGGCGGGAGGGCCAGGCGCGCCATAGGCGCCGCCCTGGAGTTTCTACATTCGATGGAGAATAAGTCTGAGCCCGCGGAGCGGGCGTCCAGCGTGTAGCCCCCGGCGCAGCAAAGTGGAGCCTGGGGTTAGTGGGTGTTCGCCGGGAGAGCCCGCAGGGCGGGCGACAGCAGAAAATCCTGTATCGCATCGTATTTGCCACGTTGAAGCCATGCCATCTAATCAAGAAGGAGGCGCTTCTTTGGGCATATCACACCGATTTCAAGCCGCACTCCAATTAAGCTAAACGCCTGTCGCCCGCCTTGCGGGCTCGCTCTGTGAAACCCTGCTTGGCCCCCGGCTCCGCTTCGCTGCGCCGGGGGCTACACGCTGGACGCCCGCTTCGCGGGCTGAGTTGGCCCATTGTTTCTTCGAAATGGTCGAGTAGGCGCGCCTCAAAAATATTGAATGTCATTGGCCAGCGAATTAATGTTAGGCTACGGAACTTTGCGATAATGCTGGCACGATGAGGAAACTTTTACCCTTTATTGTGATCGTCATCCTGATTGCTGCGTGGCACTTCGCTGTCTTATGGTGGCACTCCATGATCATCCCAGGTCCCTGGGCGGTGGTTACAGGCATCGCAGAGCTTGCGCGCAAAGGCTTGCTGGTCAAATACGTGGTGGCGTCGCTCTATCGAGTTACCTGGGGCTACCTCTCCGCGGTGATTCTGGCCATTCCATTTGGGCTATTTCTGGGATGGTTCCGTCGAGGAGAGAGAGCATTCAACCCGCTAATTCAACTCCTCCGCCCGATCTCGCCGCTTGCGTGGATTCCTATTTCCATTCTATGGTTCGGCGTGGGAGATCTGGCCGCGATCTTCCTGATTTTTTTGGCTTCCTTTTTGCCACTGGCAGTTACGGCGATGAACGCAGTCAACGGCATTGATACAGTCCATCTGAACGTGGGCCGAAACTTTGGCCTCTCACGGACGAGGTTGATTCGTTCGGTTATTTATCCAGCCGTCATGCCGCAATTGATTGTCGGATTGCGCATTACACTGGGGATCGCCTGGCTGGTTGTCGTCGCCGCCGAAATGATTGCGGTCAATTCCGGATTGGGTTTTCTGATCATCGACGCGCGCAATGCCGGAAATCGCTACGACCTGGTCATAGCCGGAATGGTACTGATCGGGACAATCGGGTTGCTCTTGGATACGGTGATGAGGAGATTGGAACAATTGAAAACCCTTCGCTGGGGTTACGAGAATAAGTAGATGGCACAAGTAGTATCAGCAGTCGCGCCCGGGACCGCGCCCATCAAAGTCAGGTTTCAAGGCGTGAATATGGTGTTTTCGACTGACGGCGCGTCGATCGAGGTTCTAAAAGATATCTCGTTGGACATCCGCCGCGGAGAGTTCGTCTGCTTCCTCGGACCGTCTGGTTGCGGGAAATCCACTTTGCTAAACATTGTCGGTGGTTTCCTTCAGCCGACCGGCGGCTCCGTCATCATCGATCAAGAGCCGGTTCGTGGACCGGATCCCCGGCGTATCTTTGTCTTTCAGGAGCGCGGCGTGTTCCCCTGGCTTACTGCTGAAGGCAACATCGGGTTTGGATTGTTCGATCTTCCTACAAAGGAGAGAAGCAGGCGAATCGAGCACTACATCCGACTGGTGGGCCTGCAGGGCTTCGAGCGCGCCTATCCTCAGGAACTTTCCGGAGGAATGAAGCAGAGAGTGGAAGTCGCTCGGGCGCTGGCCGTCAATCCCGACGTGCTGTTCCTGGACGAGCCCTTCGGCGCCCTGGATTCCATTACTCGCCTGATTATGCGAGGCGAACTATTGCGAATCTGGCAAGCGGAACGCAAGACGGTTCTCTTTGTCACGCACGACATCGAAGAGTCCGTGCAACTGGCCGATCGTGTGGTCGTAATGACCGCCCGCCCCGCAAGCATTCGGCGCATTGTAGAGATCGACATTGCGCATCCGCGCGATCTTAGCTCGCGGCGCTATATTGAATTGCGGGACAGCATCTTTGAAGAAATCGGTTTGGCACATAAGGTTTAGCCGCGAATGAACGAAGGAAGTACGAATGACGAAGTACGAACGACGAATGACAAATAATGAAGTCGTCATCGTTATCATTCGCAATTCGTACTTCGTCATTCGCACTTCCTTCGTTCATTCGCGGCTAAACCCTTTACAGTCATGAAACGCTGGGAATCTTATCTTTTGCCGCTGACGGCCATCTTCACCCTTCTGCTCGTTTGGCATTTCAGCGTTGTATTGAGTAGAACCACTGTTTTCCCCGCTCCGAAAGAGGTGCTGCTCGGTTTTAGAGAGTTGCTGCGCCGCGGAGTGCTGTGGAGTTACACGCGCGACTCGTTGTTTCGCGTGGGATCGGGGTACCTACTGGCGGTCTGCCTGGGAATTCCCACGGGGATCCTCATGGGATGGTATCCGCTGGTGGCCGCAGCATTCAATCCGGTGATTCAAATGCTGCGTCCTATCAGTCCCCTGGCTTGGATGCCGCTGGCCGTTGTGTGGTTTGGGGTCAGCGACCTGGCTCCTATCTTTCTGATATTCCTGGCGGCATTTTTCCCGGTTGTAGTTTCCACGATGAATGGAGTCCGCAATATGCCAGGCATGTACTTTCGGGCGGGGCGAAACTTCGGTTTGGCGCGTTCGGCACTCTTCGCTCGAGTGATTTTTCCCGCTATTCTGCCGCAGGTACTGGTAGGCCTGCGCATCGCGCTGGGCATTGCATGGCTTGTGGTTGTGGCCGCCGAAATGATTGCGGTCAACTCCGGCCTCGGTTATCTGATTATCGACTCGCGCAATGCCGGCAAGCGATATGACCTGGTAGTCGCCGGGATGATTCTGATCGGTGTCATCGGCCTGGGACTGGATGTCGCTGTGAGGCGGACAGAAAGACTGAAATCCGTTCGGTGGGGTTTCCGGAGGGGGGACTAGGAGGAGGCAGGAGGCAGGGGGGCAGACGGCAGTAAGCAGTCGGCAGTAAGCAGTCGGCAGTAAGCAGTCGGCAGGAGGCAGTCGGCAGGAGACAGTCGGCAGGAGGCAGTCAGCAGTAAGCAGTCGGCAGTAAGCAGTCGGCAGGGGGCAGTCGGCAGGAGGCCAGGAAAAAAGCGTCATTCGTCACTCGCCATTAGTTCCAACCGACCAATGTTGAAGGACGAATGACCAATGACGCTTTTCGGCTGCCGACTGCCCCCTGCCGACTGCCCCCTGCCGACTGCCTCCTGCCGACTGCTCACTGCCGACTGCCGACTGCCTCCTGCTTACTGCCGTCTCCGAGCGAGAGAGGAACTCTCTTAAAAACAAAACGGGAGGTCATGTGATGAGAGAAGGTCAGAGGATCCTGATTGGGGTCCTATTATGGACCGCGACAATTACCGGACTGCATTTCAGGCTCAATCTGAATTGGTCGGTCCTGCTGAACGATCGGCTGCCCGAAAGTCATCGGAAGATTTACGTCGCCTATATTCCGGTTACCTGACACTTAACTTGCCCGGTGACCGACTATATCTCCGCCTATTCTCAGTCGGGGAATTTGTTCATTCCCAGAATGTTTCAGGGTTTCCCGGAGATCAAAGAGGCTCTGATCTCCAACAAGATGCAGGCGGCGTTCATGGTGGCGCCGATGGCGATCGCCCTGCGGGCTCAGGGCGTCCCAATTCGTATTGTTTACCTTGGCCATCGTTATGGCAGCGCCGTTGTGGTGCGCAAGGATGGGCCGGTGAAAACTTTCCCCGATCTGCGGGGACGCGTTATCGCCATTCCGAGCCGTTTTTCCGACGAGCGGTTGATCGTTTTCAAGACTCTAAAGTACTTCAACATGAAGCCCAGTGAACTGAAAATGGTAGAAATGGCGCCGCCGGATGTCGCCGGCGCCCTGGCTGCAAGGGCTATCGACGCATTCTCCATGGGCGAGCCTTATCCGTCGCAAGCAGAGATGGCCGGGTTCGGCAAGGTGTTATTCCATGCCCGGCAATACTGGCCCGACTATATTTCCTGCGTGTTGGTAGTGCGACAGGATCTCATCGACAAGCGACCCCAAACAGTACAGACGCTGGTCGACGGGATTGCCCGGTCAGGCCTCTGGTTGGAAAAGGGACGGCCCTATCGCGAGCATGCAGCCGATTTTGTGGGACGCTTTTACTACAATCAGAATCCGGCCCTGCTGCGTTGGGCGCTGACCAATCCCATTGACCGCGTTATGTACATGCCGCTGGCTCCGCGCAGGCCGGATTTCGATTTGATCCGCGACTTGATGATGGAGACTGGCGTCCTGGACCGCAAAATTGAATTCGAGGAATACGTCGATACGACCTTCGCCGACGGCGCCAAGTACAAAACCGCCTGGCGCTACGAGCCCGGAAGCAATCACGCCGAATAGCTGTCAGCTATCAGCCATCAGCGGTCAGCTTTCAGCGGCCAGCGGAGGCCCGAAGGGTCCCTATTTTGGTAGGCCCGCCCTGACCCCGGATTATTCATGACGAACTCTGTTCCAATGGGTTGTTCAGACCTAAAGCCGTCCACAGTCTACGTCCACGACCACCACGACAACGGGCACGTTAAACGAGCAGGTAGACATGGGTCGCGTCGCTTCAAAAAAATTAAACCACGGGGAACACTGGGGACACGGGGAGATTAGGTTCTTCTATCAGCAATATCATAGGGGCAATTGAGCGGTCCCTTCTGCTCCCCGTGTCCCCAGTGTTCCCCGTGGTTCAGTCTTTCTCTACGGAACAATCCTGAGCCAGGTAATCGTAGGCGTGGACGGTGATCGTGGCCGTAGTCGGTCTTCAACATGTCGAACTGGAAAAACGATGAACAAAATTCAACATTTTTAATGATTGATAGCATGGCGAACTCCGTTCCAATGACTAGATTTAGATACAAAGCCGTCTACGTTCACGATCACGTTCACGTCCACGACCACGATAACGAGAACGTGGTCGTCGGCGTGGACGTAAGCGTGAACGTGAACGTAGAGGGTCTTCAAGATCGTTGATTCCGATCTCCGTTTCCAAATGATCTTCTGTTTTGCAGGTAATTGCAAAAAACAATGAACAAAATGCCTCTGAGGTGAACATTCGTGAATAATGCGGCTAAACGAATGCGAATCGGTGTAGATGCTTGTTGTTGGTCAAATCAACGAGGATTTGGCCGCTTCACTCGGGAATTGCTGCGCAATCTGCCCACAGTGGATCAAGGGAATGATTATTCCTTTTTTGTTGACGCCCACACGGCTGCAATGCATGAATTTCCAGACGGCGCCAAAAAAGTCGTGGTCGCGACGTCGATCGCTCCTGCCAAGGCAGCATCTGCATCCGGTCATCGTTCTGTGAAGGATCTGTGGGCGTTGAGCCGGAAGGTCAGTCAATACGATCTGGATCTGTTCTTTTTCCCTGCAGTTTATTCATACTTTCCGATCTTGAACCCGGCGAAAATAGTGGTAACGATTCATGATGTGATTCCAGATCATTTTCCGGATCTTGTCTTCCCCGATCAAAGAGCCAGGCTCTTTTGGCGGCTTAAGCAAAAAATTGCGGTCGCACAGGCTGATGCAATCCTGACCGTGTCGCAATACTCAAGACAGCAAATTATCAAATGTCTGAACCTGCCTGAATCGCGTGTCTTGGCAATCTCTGAAGCGCCGAGCGCCATCTTCAGATCACTTTCTGGTGCGGTTGACAAAGATCGAATACTGTTCCGTTGGCAACTCAAGCCAGAGCACCGTCTTATCCTTTATGTCGGCGGATTCAGTCCGCATAAGAATATCAAAGCCCTTTTAGAAGCATTCCACTGTCTTACTTCGACTTCCGATTTTGGCGATCTGAAATTGGTTCTTGTGGGCGACTGCGAAAATGAAGTCTTCTATTCCGAATATTCCGCACTCGAAGCGTACATCCGACAGCTCCGCCTCGAGGGCAGGACGGTGTTTACCGGGTTCTTAAAAGATGAAGAGTTAGCTCTCCTCTACAATGCCGCGTCGTTGGTTGTTCTTCCCTCACTGGAGGAAGGGTTTGGCCTGCCGGCGGTGGAGGCCATGGCGTGTGGGGCTCCGGTGGTATGCAGTAATCGGGGCGCCTTGCCGGAGATTGTTAATGGAGCCGGTATACTTTTCGATCCTCTTCGACTGGAAACAATTGTGAATACCTTGCGCGCCGTGCTTGCAAGCGGCGGTCTCAGGGAGGAAATGAGACGACGAGGATTAAGACGGTCCGCAGACTTCAGATGGGAGGCCGCAGCAAGGAAAACCGCAGCGATTTTCACGGCGCTAACTGAGAAATCACGGCGTAACATTCATATCGAAAATCCTCAATCTCGAATCTATCAGTCGGATCTCTCCAGTTTCCCCAGTGTTCATTGATCTTGTGGCAAGGGCCGTAATATGAACCGTCCCCTCAACTTTTTGCACTTGACCACATTTTACCCGCCGCATAGTTTCGGCGGCGACGCAATCTATATCTACCGACTCTGCCACGCGCTGGGGAATGCCGGTCATAACGTGGATGTCATACATTGTATCGATTCCTACCACCTGCTCCATCCTAAAGAGCCTGAGCTGAAATTTGAGAATCATCCAAACGTAAACACTTACGGTTTGCGCAGCAGATTTAAAACACTGTCACCATTTCTGTCCCATCAAACAGGTCGGCTCTGTCTGAAAAAGAGCCGCATTTGCGCCATTCTTAACAGTAAACGATATGATGTAATCCATTTCCATAATATCTCATTACTTGGTCCGGAAGTCCTGACCTTGAGACCCTTCCGATCTCCCGCCGTGAAGATATACACTGCCCATGATCATTGGCTGATTTGTCCAATGCATGTAATGTGGAAGTTTGGGAGGCGCGTTTGCGATAAGACGGAATGCGTTCGATGTACTGTGCTGGGGAAGCGGCCCCCTCAAATCTGGCGTTACACTCGATTGCTGGAAGAAGCAACTGCCGAGGTCGATCAATTTGTCTCACCCAGCCGGTTTTCCGCAAACATGCATATAACACGGGGATTCGCAAGGCCAGTGGCTCATCTTCCTTATTTTGCGGATCGCGTTGACAGCCAGTGGCGTAACCCGGCCGCGCGCCCACATGAGAGACCATATTGTCTGTTCGTCGGGCGGCTGGAGGTCATTAAAGGCCTGCAGACTCTAATTGAGGCATGGGAAAAGGTATCCGAAATTGATCTTTTGGTCGCGGGCGGCGGCGGCTACGAGAGCGAGTTACGCTCGCTGGCGGCCCCTAATCCGCGAATTAAGTTTCTTGGACCCTTGCCGCAGACCGAACTGGGAGGTTTCTATTTTCACGCTTTGGCGTGCATCGTTCCCTCGATCACCTATGAGACCTTTGGAATCACGATTATCGAGGCTTTTGCGAGAAAAACTCCGGTTATTGCGCGCGACTTGGGTGCGCTGCCAGAGGTCGTCACCGACAGCGCCGGAGGCCTTCTTTATCGTGACAATGACGAACTACTGGCAGCGGTCCGCCGTATCGCCAGTTCGCCGGCACTGCGTGCTGAATTGGGTGAGAAAGGCTACCGCAGTTTTGTGAGGCTATGGTCAAAGGAAGCGCACTTGAATCTCTATTTCAATCTGCTGCGCGCTGTCGCAGTTAAGAAGTTCGGATACGTTCCCTGGGAGAGTCCTAAATCCCAAGGCAGGTCTGGCGCTGATTTACAGACAATTGCCAGCTTTTCTGAATCTGGTGACGGGCCCCCCTTGCTGGCCTGATGCTTTGTTGACTTGTAACCAGATCTTGAAAATTGCTGAAAGCATTCCGATTTTGACCTATCACTCCGTCGACGACAGTGGATCTGTGATTTCCATGTCGCCGCTTAAGTTCCAAGAGCAGATGCAGTATTTCCGGGAAAATAACTACACAGCGATAAGGCTGTCACAGGCGATCGACTTCATCCGGAGCAAGAAGCGTTTCGGCGAGCGAGAATTTGTCATCACTTTCGATGATGGCTATCGCAGTGTTTACACAGAATGCTTTCCCGTCCTGAGACAATATGGGTTTCCGGCTACGGTCTTTTTGGTTACGGACTACTGCGGGCGATATAACAACTGGCCCGGGCAGTTGTCTTCGCTCAGGCGTCTTCCTCTTCTGTCGTGGAATGAAATCAGTGAAATGAACAGGTGGAAGTTTGATTTTGGCGCCCACACAGCGGCCCACCCGGATCTGACCCGGGTACCGATAGAAAGAGCAAGGCGGCAGATTGTGAGCTCGAAGGCGCGAATAGAAGACTTCCTTGGCAGCGCAGTGCAGCTTTTCTCTTATCCTTACGGCAAAGGAAATGCTCAACTGAAGGAAATGGTTGAAGAGGAATTTCAAGGAGCGTGTTCAACGAAATTGGCAAAGGCGACTTTGCACAGCGATGTCTACTTCCTGGAGCGGATTGACATGTACTACCTGTCTGCCTTCTTCACCGGTCCTTCGACGGCTGTCGCCGATTGGTACTTGGCACTGCGGAAGTTTTTGCGCGAATCTAGAGATATTTTCAAGAGAAAGAGAGCGAAGGCTTCATGGTAGCTGCAAATGGATGCGAATGAACGACACCACTACCGCCTATCCCGGATTATTCACAAACGTTCACCACAAAGGCACAGAGAGCACAAAGTTAGCACAGAGAGCGGGGCTGAAGCTTGAAGTATGAAGACTCGTCAAGCACGCAGAGTGTTCTTACATGTTTCAGTCTTCATACTTCAAGCTTCAGCCCTGTGCTCTGTGCCACCTTTGTGTCCTCTGTGCCTCCGTGGTGAACATTCGATCGCCCCCTCCGGGGCTTTGCCAATTGGAACAAGCTCGCCATGAATAAA
>DASYPF010000224.1:0-15411 GCA_036006905.1 Acidobacteriota bacterium | reverse complement strand
GAAGGGCGCTGTAAAAGGCAAGCAGACCTTTATTGTTCAGCGCAATTTCCGTGCGGCAGGAACTAACAGGAAATGCATGCGCGGCAAGCCGCACGTTGTTCGAGAGTACCTGGTCTCCGGAAAGTGCGATGATTTGAAGAGAGCCATCCAGGAAGAGAAATAGTCCAGAATCGATCTCGCCTTCGGCAATTCGTGAGGTGAATGCGACCATCCCGAGGTCATTGAACGCCGGTTGCAGCGTGATGATCGGATTGCCGACGGAGTCGCGGTCGACAAAATGAAACTTTCCCCGAGTTCCTTTTGGAAGCATCTCTCCTTCCTCCACCATCTTCTGCAACTTTCCCTGACGAAAAACAAAGGCGGCCGCGGGAGTGTCGCCGTCCTGAATAGGGGCGATAAATAGAACGTCACCGTCGTAATTGACCAGCGGCGACATACCCACTGGATAAAATCCGCCGCCTGACAGAAAGCCTGTTTGCTTTCCGTAAAGTGAGAATGTTCCGGCCAGCGGTGTTGGGTCACCGTGTGCTGCGACTTTTGTGATTGTCCCGTCCGGAGTGAGTAAGAACAGACCTTGCTTCCGCGGATAAATCTGTGGTCCATAGTAGGCTCGAAAAGCAATTGTTCCCCGCCTGTTCGCCGCAAAGTCGAATATTGCGAAGATCGCATCGTCCGTGTCCGTTATGCGATCTCCAGGACCTAGTACCCGAAAAAGTGAACCTGACTCGTATCGAAAAATTTCTGACTGAAGAGTCACATCAGTTCTGTGCGTTTTAAGGAAGGTAATTGTTCCGTCATCGTTCATTACGGGCGAAAGCAAGTCGAGAAAGAAGTCGATTGGACCCGACGTTGGTGCCGATTCTCCGCTGAGGAGGATCTTCTCGAGACGCCCCGCAGAGTAAAGGAAAAGGCCACCGGATCGCCACCACTCTGCAGTGAATTTTTGACCCCCTTCTGAAAAGCCCGAAAACAGGACGGCTCCGTCGTTGCCCAACCAGACTTGGCGGAAGTACTGAAAGGTCTTGCCCGGTTGGCCGGGAACCGGATCTCCGACAAGTGCGACCCTTTCAATCCTTCCGCGCGCTTTCAGGAATACACCGGAGTTCTCAGATAATCCGCTGATCCGCGCGATAAAAGCCAAGTCGCCACGGTTATTCTGAACAAAAGTTCCCACACTGCACGAAAAGTTGCGCGATTCGTAGCCAAATCCGGCAAAAGTTAGAAACAGAGCGTGAGGAACGGGGTCGCCGACAAAAGCGACCAGCGACCATCCATCCGGAGTGACGGATCGAAGGGCGTCTGCAAGCCCATCCCCCGTCGTCCCCGCAGCAAAAGCAACGGCTCCGGTATCATCCAAATAAAAATTGCGGATCGGCCAGCCGTTGCTCAAGACAACCGGGCGAATCGGAACCGCACTCTCCTCTTGTTGGTCCGGCGTAACCAGCGCTGCAGTGTCTACTGGCAACAAGCGGCCCGAAAAGGCCGCATCCGCCTGCGCGCCAATGCAGACCACATTCAAAATTAAAAGGATATGCGCCGCTTTCCTGTGCAATCGACGTGCCACGTTCCTTTCGTAGGTCCGGTAACTCGGAAAGGAACTGGCGATCATACAACTTCCTTAAAATCCATTTAAGCCCAATGGCTAGGGCTCACCTCAAGTATACCTACATTGCGAGGCTCGACAACTTTCCTAGCCGCGGACGGTGCGAAAAACGATGCCGCCTGACCTGCCCGCAGCAATACTCGAGTAGTAGAAAGTCTTCTCTGTATCAGCAGAATGCAAGAGGTTGAAGGAAGCCAGAACGACAGCCGCGCAGAGAGTGATCTGCTTGATGTTGCCTGTCGCCCGTAACCATCGCATAAAACAATCTCAAAGAATCCCCAATCCGCAATCCGCAATCCGCAATCAAGGAGGGTCCCAGTATCCAGTCCGGTAACGCAACTTCAGTTTTTTCAGCTCGGGGCGTTTCGCAGTGTCGATGCGGATGGAATGAAACTTTCCTGCAGGAGGATCGGGGGAAAAACCAAGCGTGTATCGGCTGCGCAGGATGGTGCGCAGGTCTGAGAAGCCTTCGGAAAGTGAGCGTGTGCCCCACATTGCGCTGACTGGACTTCGCAATGAGATGACCTTGCCGCCTGTGGCGCGCACAAATGGAGCGGCGCTTCGAGTTGCTGCCGGCATGGGGAGGCGCTTGCCGGCAACGCTGCGCATTTTCATCGGAAAGGGCATGACTGACTTTGTTTTTATTTCAAACACCGAGATCTCATTGAGCAAAAGCTTGCGCGACAGTTGATATTCGGGAACCGATGACGAGGGGTCAATATCATCGCTCAGAATAATGATCGCTCTTCGGACCTGGCTTTCCGTTTGCATCAAATCGCTGGCTGCAAAATCCATTCCGTCTATAATGGCGCTTCCTCCCAGAGGTTGAAAAGAGCTGAGCGCCTGTAATGTCCTGCCTCGATCCACGGTTAGTTCGCTGATACGTGTCGTCGGTATTGTTGTTGTGTAAAGGGCGATGCGATCTTCAGATTTTAGTCCCATTACCAGAGAAGCGGCTGCTTCTTTCAGTTCCTGGAAGAAGGGGGCGACGCTGCGACTGCTGTCAATCAGCAGTGCGACGGCCAAAGGAAGTTCGTCTCTTCCCAAGTAGGAAATCTCTCGGGGGCGATCATCTACGCGCAGCAAAAAATCATCCTTAGTGAGTTTCGGGCTGGGTTCTCCTTCCACCATCACATCAATCAGCACCTTTTCAACCCGAGCCCTGAAGACCTGAGCAGAAGTGCTGTTTCCAGCAAGAGAAAGGAAAATGGCAAAGACAACGCAATGGAGTCTCATCATCCAATAAGTCGCAGGTCGAAAGTCGCAGGTCAACACGTCACAAGTCACAGGTCTGTAGGTCTCAGTCGCAGGTCAACACGTCACAAGTCACAGGTCAACAGGTCAACAGGTCAATAGGTTACAGGTCGGCCGGGCACCAGGACCAATCCTTCTGAACTCGTGGACTTGATGACCTGACGACTTCTGACCTGCCGACCTGTGACCGGCCGACGTGTGACCTGTGACCCGGTTGATCTTCAAGACTTAATTTTTACGGCGCCGAAATCGGCGGGCTGGCCATGATGGGAGGAAGTGTAGGCTCAGGCCGGCCACCGTCGGGCTCCAGGGTCACGGCCAGGAGTTTTGTCTCGCTGCGGGCCGGGAGGGAAGAGGCCTCGTACATTGCTTCCCCATTAGGATCGGTCTTGAAAATTCCGGCGCTTATCGGCTTGTTGTCTTTCGTTATCGCCCACAACTGATATGTCTTGTTCTGTGGTGGGGCAGGCAGATTTTTGACCATCAACAACAGACCCTGTTTGCCCCAGATGGCGCTGGCGCCGTAGCGGAGATCTCGCGATGTGGCTTTCAAAGGAATCAAGACCACATCGCTTTCACGCAGATAGGCGATCGCTTTCTGCTGTTGTGCCATCGACTGCTGCTGCGTGTCGACCATTCGTTGCAGCTCCGCGTTGGCCCGCCGTTGGTTGTAGACTTCCTCCCGCAGATGGGAAATGCGCCTAATCCCGCCGGTCATTACGGCTACCAGCGCAATCATCGCTGCAATCGCAAGCCACTTCCATGGGTTGGCTGCCTCTGGAGCAGTACTGGAAGCTAAGCGGACTCGTTGCAGCAATTCCTCTTTGACCCGCGCGGGCGGCTCTTGTTGTGGAACCGCCAAAGCCAGCGCGAGGGTGTCATTGATGGCGGTGCGCACCCCCGGCCTGCAGTTGAGGCAATCAACCCGCAAGTGGTTTTCCAGTTGCTCTCTTTCCGGGCCGCTCAGCACGCCCAAGGCGTAGGGGCCGTAGAGCTCTTTCAGCTCCTCACATTCGTGATTCATAATCCCCCACGAGAGCGGCTAAGCTTTGCCGCAATTTTTTCATTCCCAACCTGACTCGCGTCTTGATCGTGCCGATCGGTTGCTTCACTCGTTCCGCGATTTCCGCTTGGCTCATTCCTTCGTAGTACGCCAGCTCCAGCACTTCTCTCTGCTCGGCCGGAATTTCCCGCAAAGCGCGCTCAACGATGCCGGCACGTTCCCCAGATTCGATTTCTTCCCACGCGCTGGGAATACCAAACGGGTTTGGGTTATCCAACCGTTCGTCACTTATTTCCACTCTGAACTTGCGGCGCGAACGCAGCCGATCGATGGCGCGGCTGCGCGCCACCATCACCAGCCAGGCAAGCACTGAGCCTCGGTTCTGATCGATGCGGCCGGCCTGCTGCCACATCTGGAAGAAAGTGTCCTGTGTGACCTCCTCGGCGTCAGTGGAGATTTGCAAGATGCGCAGCGCCAGCGAGTACACGACGCGCGCGTGCCGCTCGTATAGCGTGCTCACAGCACGAGAATCTCCGCTCTTCATGGATGCCACTAGTTCCATGTCTGTGGAAGAGCTTAGCTTGTCTGTTTGGAGATCCATACGAGTTGAACCAAGGTGGAAAATTCCGACCAAGGGCCCGCCTGTTTTTGCGGTCAAAAGCGTAGCATATAAAGCTGTTATGGACATCTGCTTTCCGGACCTTCTTCAGCTCTCCCCTTTAGCTACGGTACCGAAAAGATAATTGGATTCCCACGGTCTCGTTTTCGTGAGATTTTATTAGCCGCAAATGGACGCGAATGAACGGGGATATCCTGGGCAGTGGAATTAATCCTCTTTTCCGTCCCGTTTACCGATGCCCAGGATATCCCCGTTCATTCGCGTCCATTTGCGGCTATTTGCGGCTAATCGTTCAAAATACGTTATCGTATTTAGGAATAGGAGCACTACGCAGAACGTTTCGGAGGTCCTTTATGAAGAGAATTTACATTGCATTGCTGGCTCTTTTTGTTTCGAACCTGTGCCTGGCGCAGGTCGCCTCGCGCCCAGCCGATCAGTGGATTCCCAGGCTGGAAGCACCCGATCGCGTGGAGAACCTCAGAATTCCCCGGGTGATTGCGGCTCTCCACCTGCGCCAGGGGGATGTAGTCGCCGACATTGGCGCCGGCTCGGGCGTATTCAGCCGGCCGCTGGCAAAGCAGATTGCTCCCGGAATTCTGTACGCCGTGGACATCGATCCGGAGTTGTTAAAGCACATCGATGCTACCTGCAGATCGGAAAAGATCGATAATGTGAAAACTGTGCTGGGCGCGACCGACGACCCAAAGCTTCCCGAGAATGTCGCTCTGATTTTCCTTTGCGATACCGTTCACCATATTGCCAATCCCGATAAATACGTGAAAAAGCTTCCTGCTTACCTGAAACCCGGAGGCAGAATTGCGGTCATCGATTTTCGAGACCCCTGGCCCGGCGGCCACGAGTCGCTGAGGTTCACACCAGAGCAGCTCGAGTCGTGGATGAAGGCCGCCGGAATGAAAAAAGTGGAAGATTTGAACATTCCGAAGGATGCTTTTTTTCACATTTATGCGCGGGAGTGAGGAGATTGCGGGTTGCGGATTGTGGATTGGGGATTGGGGATTGCGGATTGCGGATTGCGGATTGCGGATTGGGGATTGAAAAACTGTCCGTGGTCCGTTGTCCGTAGTCAGTGGCCCCAACAAGCGGCAGCGCCTCAACTGACCTTCATTCTCAGATTGGCTCAGCTTCCATTTGTGCTCGCAAGCCGACTATTGATAGAGACAATCGACCCAGGACGACGAACCACGGACAGTTTTTCAATCCGCAATCCACAATCCGCAATCCGCAATCCACAATCCACAATCCGAAATCCGCAATCCGCAATCGAGATGTCTCTCTACGGCCTGCGCCTGGTTCTGAACTCAGTGGTCTGATTGACTGTAAAGGTCTGGCCGGCAATCGTCAACGTGCCTGCACGCGCCCCGCCGCTTCGGTTAGTTGCCACGCTGTAGCTGACTGATCCATCGCCCTTGCCGCTTGAGTTGGAGTTGATCGTAATCCAATCGACGTTGCTCGCCGCTGTCCATTCGCAAGAACTCGAAGCTGTGATTTTCACAGTGCCGGCACCGCCGCTGGCTGTAAATTCGCGCGTGGTGGAATCAAGGCCGAATACGCATGTAATCTGGCGAAAAACGCGCACGTAGTCTACGGTCATCGTCTGCGGGAAGAGCGTTGTGTCGTCCGGATAACCGGGCCAATTTCCTCCAACGGCAAGATTGAGCAGAATGTAAAAGGGTTTGTTGAAGACCCAGCGCGTTCCATTGGGGAGGCTGGATGGTGTTACCTTGTAGTAAAGATTGTCATCGACAAAAAACTGAACTGACTCTGGAGCCCATTCCACGGTAAATGTGTGAAAGGAGTCGGAGAACCGCTCTCCGTTTGCGAGGGTGTAGGCGCTTGTGATGGGTGTCGCTCCCGAGTATCCCGGTCCATGCATGCTTCCGTGGACGGTGGAAGGCTCCCTCCCGATGTTTTCCATGATATCGATTTCGCCGCAAGCCGGCCATCCGACAGAATCAATATCATTGCCGAGCATCCAAAACGCCGGCCAGATTCCCTGACCGAAGGGAACCCTAATACGCGCCTCGATTCTTCCATATTGAGGTTCGAATTTGCTTTTGGTAAAAAGACGCCCGGATGTGTATCCTCCATCGGATCTCTTGATTGCCCGGATCACCAGACTGCCGTTTCCGTCCAGGAAAACATTTTCGACGGCGTTGGTATACACTTCCAACTCTCGATTTCCCCATCCGCCTCCGCCCAGTTGATAGCCCCACTTCGCGCTATCGGGCGCCGTGTTGGCGGGACCATCGAATTCGTCGCTCCAAACCAGCTCCCACGCCTGTGCATTCGCTTGGCTGGCAACAGTCAAAGCGAACGCTGCCAAGATCGATAGGCGCAACAGGTTGAAAACGGCAACGGCCAAGCAATGCGCTCTTCTCTTTCTTTGCATTTCGAAGTCCTCGCCTGGGCCAGCGATTATAACCCGTACTATTGCCGGCGGAGGGGAGGCAATAGTAAAGTGCGCTAATTTGCTGAAGGCTAATGGGCTGGAGAATGACGTGAAGACTTTGGGCGTGTACCCGCAATAAGGGAAACCCGGCCCAGAACTTGGTGTCCTGGGTGTCCTTTGTGGTTAGTTTTTTCAACCACCAAGGACACAAAGGAGACAAAGCAGCCAAGTCATTTTTCGGCGGGCTTAGATTCATTCCGCCCGATATGCTCTCTTACTAATTTCCGTCGTCAAGCCGTCCGCCTGCGTCCCGGGCTCTTTTGCAGAGACATTGGGTTTTTTCTGCGGCCAAGCAGATTCCGCATTCCGGCGAGAGTCCGCTTGCTTACGCGCGCGGCTCGGAAATTTCTCCACTTCAAAGCCTGCCTGCCGAAGCGCTGAGATCAATTCTTCAAGGTTTATCGGTTTTTCCCGCAAGATTTTCTCCTGAATTAAAAAAACGCTTTGAGTTTTTCCGCTGATGGCGGCGTGGTCAGCAAAGAAACCGCAACCAGGGTAATCACCGATACAACGATTGCTGGGATTACCGCGTCGATCGTGACGTCGGGCCAGCCAAAGCGCGCTGGAACCGCCGACCCAAATTTCATTTGCTCCCAAACGATGGTAACGAAAGTGCCCGCGATGATCGAGGCGATGGCGCCGGCTGCCGTAGCCCGCTTCCAGAAGAAAGCGGCCAGAAGCGAAGGCGTGATGCTTGCGCCGTAAATGGTGTAAGCATAGAGTGCGACGCTTAGAAACTCGCTGGAAAGGCGGGACAAACCGAAGGCGACCACCCCGAGAATTACGACGATCAGCCGGGAAAGGAGAACGATGTTCGCTTCGCTGGCATCGGGGCGGACAAAGCGCTGGTAGATGTCCCGAATGACGCACGTAGCCGGCACCAGAAGATAGCTTTCAGCCGTGGAAACAACAATCGCGATGATAGTCGTCAGCATCAGGGCACCAATCGCAACAGGCAAATGATCGCGCGACGCATAAGCAATCACGCGGCCATGAATCTGAAGATTCGGCTCGAGCGCGCTACACACCCAGGCGGTGAAAATGATCATGAATTCCATAAAGGCGACGCCCACCAGCATCCAGATGACCGCCCTCTTGGCCACGCCTTCGTTTCGCGCGGAGAAAAAACGCTGATACATGTTTGCGTCCCCCAGGATCAAAAGGAAAGATGGCAACAGCAGTCCCATTGCCTGCAGCGGGGTTATCGGACCAAACAACTGGAAGTGGCTTGGCGGAAGCACGCGGTGCATTCCTTCCAATCCTCCGGCGTTGTGCCAGAAAAAGGGGAAGGCCACTGCAATGCCAATGATCATGGTGACGCCCTGAGCTACATCCGTGTAAGCCACGGAAAACATTCCGGCCATGGCGGTGTAGAGGATGATAAATACCGTCACGATGATAACGGCCTTATCGATGGAGAGCGACGGCAGCGTAAGATTCAGCACGGCGGCGGCGGCGCGGTACTGATAGGAAACAATGGTCGTGTATGCAATCACGAGCGTAATCACGCCGAATACGCGAGCAGCGGCGTTGTAGCGCGTTTCCAGGATATCCTGCACGGTGTACTGTTTCAGCCGGCGCACGCGTCCGGCAAGAAAATACAGCACCACAATTCCCAGAACGCCAGAGAGGGGGATGATCGCAGCGGCAATCCCTACGCGGTAGGTTTTCTCGGCATTACCAAAGATACTTCCTGTGCCGATCCAGGTGGCCAGCATCGTGCCGAAGAGAACAAACACGCTGAGTTTTCGGCCGGCGACCGAGAAATCTTCCTGCGTCTTCACGCCGCGGCTTCGGATTGCGCCCACGCCTATCAGCGCAATCAGATAGGCCACGATGGTCCAGAAGTAAATGGTGGTCACTTCAATTCCGTCTGAGGCAGTCTGGCGGAAAACGAAATTTTGGTACACGGGAAACGCGGAAAACTCGGACGAAGCTGAGAATTCAGGTTTTTCCGTGTTCCCTGTGTCTTCCGTGTACCAAAAACTCGTTTTCAGCCAGCCAGCACAATGTAAAGGATGTCGTGCTACCGCACACGGCAGTGCCCTACGATTGCGGCGTCCAATGCTAAAAGCGGAAGACTGAGAAGCGTAATAGCCTAGCAGTTAAAAGCAGAGAGTTTCAAGCATAGTTGCAAGAAGAACTGCATTCTGCCGGTGCAGCAACTTGGCGTATGATTTAATAGGGCAGTTAAACAAGGAGAATGCACAATGCTGGCAACACGAATTCGACAGAAGGATGGCATTTTCTATTTCGTTTCTTATAAAGCTGACGATCTGCTGGATCGGATTGCGTTCACGAGCAGATACTACTTCGAGGGAGAAAAGATTGAAGAAGAGGAGCCGGGCGATGACGAGGTCGCCCGGTTCATTGCCGGCATCGAGCGGAGTGAAAAAGGCTTCCAGCGCATGCTGACCCGGCGAAAAGTAAAGCAAATCGTTAATTTTTACGAGACAGCCATCTCCCAGCCGCTCATCCCGGGAGCGATTCTTCTGTTCACCGACGAGATCCTTCGATTTGAACCCGTAGACGGATCGCAGACCGTGGGCAACCTTCGCAACCCGCAGGGCAAGTATCTGGTCATCGACGGCCAGCATCGGTTAGCAGGGCTTCACTTCTTCCAGCAGAGATTTCCGGATCAGGTCAAACAAGTTGAGGTTCCGTGCATGGTTTTCGACGGCAAGAGCGCCGACTTTGCCACGGAGATGTTTGTGATTATCAATTCCACGCACACTAAGATCAACAAATCGCACTTGGTGGATCTGTACGAGCGCGTCAGTTGGGAAAGTCCGGAGAAAAAATTCTCCGCCAAAATTATCAAATCCCTTTATGAGGAAGCCGATTCTCCACTGCGTTACAAGATCAATCGGCTTGGGGGACGCAGCCGCCAGGAAAAATGGGTGCTTCAGTCCGAGCTTTTCAATGAAATCCACAAGCTGGTCGAGAAGCACGATTTCTTTGAGATGGAATTGCGCATGAATCCCCAGAAGGCTTACGGGCTGGTGCGGGATTACCTGAAGGCGGTGAGCGATGTGATGGAACCGGCCTGGGGAAAGAACGACCGCTATGTCGTCAGTCGCGACGTCACGCTTAAGGCCCTGATCCGCGTGCTGGGAGACTTGATCCAGAAACACAAGCTGATGGATCAGTATCTGCAGAACGCGTCGCCCAAGGTCTTCAAAGAAGTGCTGCAGCCGTGGCATGAGATGGTCAAGGAATTCCGCGCCGAAGGCTTCTATGAAAGATTTCCGGCCAAAGGGCAGGTGGAGCGAGTGCGCCGCATTCACGAACGATTGACGCGGGCGCTGACTGCCTGATGCTTGTGTCAATGGCGACCATGCGCCAGGTGTTCTTCCATAGGGTCGTACAACTTGTCACGATCGTCCAAGTCTACGCCCGGCAACTGCCGTCCCGGCACAGTTGTGAGTTTGAACCCGTATTTTTTTTCTGTGCGCGATGGTAATGCCGGAGAGACCCAGCCGCAGGGCTTCGTTGATTATCTCTTTCAAGGGACGGCCTTCTTCCACCGCTTTACGGCGGGCTGACCTCAAAACATCTTCATCGAGCGTCAAAGTGGTTCTCATGAGCACTATGATGATAGGTATCTCGTGCTGTGGTCTACATCCTTTTTACCGTTATGAAAAATGAGCGCCTTCTGCTTGCCTGCCGGCGTCAGCGGACCGACAAAATCCCCGTCTGGTTCATGCGTCAGGCAGGGCGCTATCTTCCCGAGTATCGGGCGTTGCGGGAAAAGCACTCCATTCTGGAGATCTGTAAGACGCCGGAACTGGCCTGTGAGGCCACATTGCAGCCGCTGGCCAGGTTCGACGTGGATGCGGCAATCCTCTTTGCCGACCTGCTTCTTCCGCTGGAGCCGATGGGCTTGCATTTTGATTTCCTGGAGAATGAAGGACCCGTCATCTCCAATCCCCTCGAGTGGGACAAGGGCATCGACCGCCTGCAGTCGTTTCATCCTGAAGAAGCCCTGAGCTTCGTTCTTGAGGCAATTCGCCTCACCGTAAGGGAGTTGAAGGGGAAGCTTCCGCTGATTGGTTTTGCCGGCGCGCCTTTTACGCTCGCCAGTTATATGATCGAAGGGCGCTCGAGCCGTAGCTTCGAAAAGACCAAGCAGTTCATGTATCACCAAACACAGGCCTGGCATAGACTCATGGATTTTCTGGTGCAGCACCAGGCGAGGTTCTTGAGGGCTCAAATTTGCGCCGGAGCGGCCGTCGTGCAAGTATTCGACAGTTGGCTGGGAGCTTTGGGGCCGGAAGATTTCAGGATCTATGTGCGATCCCATTCTGCGGCGCTGCTGCAGGAGCTCAGTCAGACGGGTACGCCAGTCATTCACTTTGCCACCGGAATAGCAGGATATCTGGAAGACTTCGCCGATTGCGGCGGCGATGTAGTGGGCGTGGACTGGAGGATTGACCTCGGGCGGGCGCGTAGAGTATTGCGCAACCAAGCCGTCCAAGGGAACCTGGACCCGGTCTGGTTGTTGGCGCCAAAGCAAGGTGTGCTTTTGCAGACGCAGAAGACGCTCGAGCAGGCTGGTGGGGAACCGGGGTATATATTTAACTTGGGCCATGGAATCCTGCCCGGAACTCCCGTGGAAAATGTGCAGGCGGTCGTCGAACTGGTGCACTCACACTTTTGTACGTAGCACCGAGGCGCGCCATAGGCGCGCCCTGGAGATTGGACATTTTGGAGGGACCGCTGTGTGGGGATCTCGGGCTGGCCAGAGTCGCGCCTTGTCCGCGAAGCGGACGAATAACAGTAGCCGGGGGTGCCGACGCGCGAAGCGCGAGGCACCCCCGGTCAGCGATCCCAATATCGCGCGGACCGCGCAAGCGGTCCCATGAGATTCGGCAGACGTCGATGCCTCAATTCCAGGTGATGTTTTTGTCTTCTGAGCAAGGCAATGCAGGTAGTGTTCAGTCCCATGGACTTCAATGCAGGGGCTGCCGAGGAATTTGCGCAGCGAAAATGAAAGAGAAATGGGACCGCTTGCGCGGTCCAATTGGTGTGGGGCATCGCTGGCCGGGGATGGCGCGCGCTGCGCGCGCCACCCCCGGCTACTGCTATTGGTCCGCTTCGCGGACAGGGCGCGGCTTCGCCGCGCTCTATCCGTAGCACCTGGGACGCACGCATCTTGCGTGCTTGTTTCCTAAAAGGGAAGCACGCTTTAAGCGTGCACTCCCAGGAAAATCGAAGCTTGAAACCTGAAACTTGTAACTAAGCAACAGATGACCAACCAGACGGCAATTCTGATGCTCGCTTATGGAGGGCCGCTGTCTCTTGAGGACGTTGAGCCTTATTTACTGGACGTTCGCCGCGGGAGACCGATTCCACCCGAGCTTCTCAACGAAGTCAGGGAAAGGTATCGTCTCATTGGCGGTAAATCGCCGCTGCTTGAAATTACTCTGCGCCAGGCGACCGCACTGGAAAGGAGACTCCACCGGGCTGGGCTCGCATGCCGCGTGTTTGTAGGGATGCGCCACTGGCATCCCCATATTGGCGAAGCGGTAGAAGAAATGGCCGCCGCCGGAATTCAGAAGGTAGTGGCTATCTGCATGGCTCCCCAGTATTCACGCATCAGCATCGGCGCCTATCAGGAAAAGATAGAAACCGCGCGTAACGAAGTTGCGCCCGATATGCAAGTCTCTTTTGTAACGAGTTGGCATCTGGAGCCTCACTTCATTGCAGCTTGCGCCGAAAATCTTCGCCTGGGTATCGATCAGATCGGCGGAGATCAGCGGCTCGCGGTTTTGTTTACTGCCCATAGCTTGCCCGAACGGATCGTGGCGGAGGGAGATCCCTATCCGCGCCAACTGCAAGAGACCGTGGAAGCCGTATGCAGCCAAGTGAAACCCAAATCCACCGCTTTTGCTTATCAGAGCCAAGGCCGCACCGCCGAGAAATGGCTCGGGCCGGACGCGGCCGATGAGATCCGGCGGCTGGGAGACATGGGTTTTGAGAAATTATTAATTCACCCGATCGGCTTTGTCGCCGATCATTTGGAAATCCTTTACGATGATGACATCCTCTATCGAGATCAGGCAGAGAAGTTGGGCTTTCGATTTGGACGTGTGCCTTCCTGTAACGACTCTCCACCATTCATCGAGTCGTTGTTTCACACAGTCAAGAATTACCTGTGTTAGGCAATTGACATGATTCGCCGCTGTGGTGTTGCCATCATCGGTGGCGGTATTTCCGGATTGACAACCGCTTACTACTTGCGGCGCCTCCGGCCGCAACTGTCAATCGCGTTGTTGGAAGCCTCACGCTTCTGGGGGGGCAAGATCATCACCGAGCGGGGCGATGGCCGCGTGATCGAATGGGGTCCCGATTCCGTCATCGCATCGAAGCCTCACGCCCTGGAACTGGCCGGCGAGCTCGGGCTGGGGGATCAGATCCTCTCGTCAAACCCGGAAAATAGCCGGACCCTGGTGTTCAAGCGCGGCAAGCTGATTCCGATTCCAGAAGGATTTTTCCTTCTCGCTCCGCGTGCTCTCAGGTCTTTGTGGAAATCAGATCTCTTTTCGCTTTCGGCGAAATGGGACATCCTTTGGGAGCGTTTCCGGCCCGCGGAGAAGGATTTGCAAGATGAGAGCATCGCCTCTTTTGTGCGCAGGCGGTTCGGCCAAGAAGCTTTGGAACTGTTAGGCGGGCCGTTGCTGGCGGGAATCTATATGGGCGATCCTGAGAAATTGAGCATGCGCAGCACGTTTCCGCAGTTAGTCGAAATGGAGAAAAAGCAGGGAAGTGTCACCGCCGGCATTAAAGCGCGACAGCCTGCGAGTGCCGGGGGCCGCAGCTTATTTGTCTCTCTTCGGGACGGGATGGAGAGTCTGGTCCGCGCGATCCTGGCTAACCTGGATGTCGCCCTTTGTCCGGAAACTCCGGCTCGACGCGTTGAGAGGGACGCCGGAAGTTATCGAATTCGCACGGGGGGGGATGACATACTAGCCGAGAGGGTCGTTGTCTGTGTAGACCCGGAGAATGCGTTCAGGCTGCTGGAGCCGCTCAAACGCATCACGGAGCTGAAGGAATTTAGCGCTGTTTCTTCAGTGGTGGTGGTGCTTGTGTATGGTCCGGACGTGGCGTTGCCCAATGCCTATGGAGTGGTCATCCCACGCTTAGAGAATAAGCAGATCGCGGCCATCAGCTTCAGTTCCAAAAAATTCCCAGGACGCGTCCCTGCCGGAGAATCCATGCTGCGAGTTTTTCTGGGCGGCTACGACCGCGAGGCCATTCTGGAAAAAGACAATAGCGCCATTCTGCAGATTGCTTCCGAGGAACTTCGTGAGATTCTAGGGATCACCTCAACTCCTCGTTTTTCGCGCGTCATCCGCTGGGGAAGGGCCAATCCCCAGTACCTGATCGGTCACGAAGAGAAGATGGCTTATGTGCGCCAAGCGTTGAAATCGCTTCCGGGAGTTTACTTGCTGGGTAGCTCCTACGGAGGCGTCGGAGTTCCCGACTGCGTTGCCCAGGCTAGGCAGGTGGCAGAGGAAATGCTGAAAGGAATGGTTTAGGAAGATTCGCCTTCGCGTCGTCTTAAGAAAATTAAACCACGGGGAACACGGGGAGATAAGGCTCTCCTATCAGCAACATTATAAGGCAATTGAGCGTTCGCTTCTGGTCCCCGTGTCCCCAGTGTTCCCCGTGGTTCAGTCTTTCTCTACGGAGCCATCCTGAGCGGCGTACAACTCCAATCTAATTAATTGAAAAACCACTACCGCGTCTCTATGTCGCTACCCCTTTGACGAGGTGTTTACTTCAATGTTTCGACCTTCAAAACATCGCCTTCCAAAGCGCCGGTGACTTCAATTTTCAGGTCGCGCTCTTTGTCGGTTTTCGCCAGCCATTGGGAAGCCAGTTTATCGCCATTGTCGTCGAATTTAAGGAACTTTCCGTCAATGACGATGCCGTAACCGCCGGGAACACAGGACTCCATCAAAGCGCACTCCTTGCTATGCTTGGTTACCTTTGCCGGATTGGAAGCGGAAGCGGAGCACATCTTGTCTAACAGCGTGCCCGAGTAAGTCTTCTTTTCAGCCCGAGCCAGCGCCAACGCGCCCACGAGCAGGATAACAGTGCAGAAAACAACCAACTTGTGCTTCATTCTAGAAACCTCCTGAGGTTTGAAAAGTATCATAAAGTTGACTGAAACATTAGATTCTATGCACCGAAAATAGTTTCAGTTACAAGAAAATTCTTTAATCAGCCGGAAATAGACACTAACAGGATGCTGAAAAACTTACCGCGAAGGCGCGAAGAACGCGAAGGTAATCAAATGAAGATCATATGTTCGATATCAGTCAACCCTCCTTAAACGGAACACCGCGTAATGGATATGCCAACGTTAGAGTTCCGGGTAAACACACAGCCTTCGCGTTCTTCGCGCCTTCGCGGTGAGTTTTTCAGTATCCGGCTAATGAACGGTAGGAAGTACG
>DASYPF010000223.1:0-9917 GCA_036006905.1 Acidobacteriota bacterium | reverse complement strand
CGGGCTGACGCCCGCGGTTCTGATGGCGTCTCCCTGCCGCCTGCCTGCTGCCGCCTGCCTCCTGGCTCCCTGCCGCCTGCCTTCCGCCCTTCATTGACTGGCCTTAATACGAATGTTATAACCAAAGTGGACTGTTTTATGTAAATCATTATGAGTGAAGAAGTTTTAAATGAGCGTGCCAAAGCGTTCCTCAAATCATTGATTCAGGAGTTCATCCAGACCGGAGAGCCGGTCGGCTCGCGCAGGCTTTCTCGGCTGAGCGAGGAAGGTCTCAGTCCCGCTACAATCCGTAATATTATGGCCGACCTGGAAGAA
The DNA here is from genome assembly GCA_036006905.1 of Acidobacteriota bacterium. GTDB lineage: Bacteria > Acidobacteriota > UBA6911 > JACQSX01 > JACQSX01 > DASXTB01. The sequence continues at coordinate 9,602 of DASYPF010000223.1, read as the reverse complement.
AGCGGCTTTGTCGCGCAGCCGCATACATCGGCAGGACGCATCCCCACGGAAAAAGGATACCGATTCTATGTGAACACTCTGCTGGATCGAACCGAGCTCTCTAAACGAGACATCTCTGAAATAGAGCTGACTTTGGAAAACGGGGACCCCACCGCCGAAAATCTAATGACTCGCGCTTCCCATATTCTGTCGACCGTATCCAACAACGTCGGCTTCGTGCTCGCCCCTCCGGTGTCCAAGATAGTTCTCCGTCACGTGGAATTCCTGCGGTTGAGCGATAAGCGCGTTCTGATCATTCTCGTAGGAGAATCCGGAACAGTTCAGAACCGGGTAATCTCGACCGACAACGATATGTCCCAGCAAGAGTTAGACTTTGCCGGCAAATACTTAGTCACCAACCTTGCCGGCATGACTCTGCCTCAGATTCGTAACCGCCTGGTGCAGTTGATGAGCGAAGAGAAAGCGCTCTACGACAAGATGCTCCAGAAAGTGATCAAGCTAGGCACCGCGGGGTTGGAAGAGACCAAAGATGAGGGCAGCGTGTACGTCGAGGGAACGGCGCGCCTGATGCGCAATCCGGAGTTTGCCGACGTGCGGCAAATGATCGAGATCTTTGAGATGTTCGAGCAAAAGAGCCGTCTCGTAAAAATCATCAGTGAATGCATTCGTACCGACGAAATCGGCCACAAGGTCGCCATTGGCCTCGAGAGCCTGGCACCAGGGGCGCAGCACATCGCCGTCATTGCTTCTGCCTACAACTATGGAAACCAAATGCAAGGGACCCTTGGGGTTCTTGGGCCCGCGCGCATGGAATATGCTCGAGCTATTCCCCTGGTCGAATACGTGGCTAAAGTTGTTGAGAAAATACTAAATCGAAACTGAAGGGTTTGAGATTTATGGATAAGAAAAAGGAACTGACCGCCGACAACTTCGAAAGCGAAAACCTGGAAACCGAAGACAAGGAAACAGAAGAGGCGGAAATAGACAAAGAAGGCGACGCAGAGCCTCAAGAAAAGGGTAACTTCTTTACTGAAGCGCTGGCCGCTCTTCAGAAGGAGCGTGACCAGTACTATGACCAACTACTGCGCAAACAGGCCGAGTTCGAAAATTATCGCAAACGGGTAGAGAAAGAAAAAGCGGATGCGCGTTTTGCCGCCAAACAGGAAATCCTGCGCGAGTTACTCAACGTCCTCGACGCGTGCGAGCGAGGACTGGAAAGCATGAAACGGAGCAAAACTCCGGGCGCCGATCTGGAGTCATACCGAGAAGGGTACGAGTTGCTGTACAGACAGATTCAGACGCTGCTGGCTAAATTTGGCGTAGAGGAAGTCCCGGCAGTCGGAGAACAGTTCGACCCGAATATCCACGAAGCAGTGCTTCACGAGCTGAGCGACAGCCATCGCGGAGGCGAAGTGATGGAAGAAATCCAGAAAGGTTATCGGCTGCACGATCGGTTGCTGAGACCAGCCCAGGTGAAAGTGGCGCGGACCAGGTGAGGAGACTGAGTTAATGCCCAAGCAGGATTATTACGAAATTCTGGGTGTATCCCGGGACGCCTCGCAGCAGGAGATTAAGCGCGCTTACCGGCGGCTGGCACAACAGCACCATCCCGACAAGAATCCTGGAGACAGCAGTGCGGAGGAAAAATTCAAGCAGGCTGCGGAGGCTTACACCGTACTGAGCGATCCCGACAAACGCGCCCGCTACGATCGCTTCGGCCATGCTGGCACTCAGGGATTCACCGGTTTCGACCCTGAAATCTTTTCGGATTTCAGCGATATCCTGGGCGATTTTTTCGGCTTCGGAGACCTGTTCGGCTCGCCCCGGGGGGGGCGGCGTAATTACGCCCAGCGCGGCGCCGATCTGCGCTACGACCTGAAGATCTCCTTTGAAGAAGCAGCCTTCGGAGTAAAGACCAAAATTCAAATTCCCCGGCATCAAACCTGCGAAGCGTGCCAGGGTTCAGGTGCAGAGCCGGGTACCGGTCTCACGCAGTGTCCCTCCTGTAAGGGCGCCGGACAGGTGCGTTATCAGCAGGGCTTTTTCAGCATCAGCCGCACCTGCTCGCAGTGCCGCGGTACCGGAAAAATCTTGAGGAATCCTTGCCGCGCCTGTCAGGGAACCGGACGGGTTCGCAAGGAAAAAGTTCTCGAGATCAAAATCCCAGCCGGCGTGGAAGATGGTTCCCGGCTTCGCATTTCCGGGGAAGGTGAGGCCGGAACTAACGGTGGACCCTCGGGCGATCTTTATGTAGTGCTTCATGTCGAAGAACACAGCTTCTTTGAGCGCCAGGAAAACAACATTTATTGCGAGGTCCCCATTGGATTTGCTCAGGCGGCGCTTGGCGCGGAAATCTCCATTCCTACCCTGGACGGCGAAGAGAGGCTGCAGATTCCCGAGGGCACTCAGACGGGAACCACGTTCCGGCTGCGTGGGAAAGGGATCGTGAGCTTGAACGGCCGGGGAAAAGGAGACCAGTTTGTCAGCGTCCGTGTGGTCACTCCAGAACACCTGACCAAAGATCAGAGGCAATTGCTGGAGAAATTTGCGCAGATTCGCGACGAGAACTACTCGCCCCAGGATAAAAGCATCTTTGAGAAGGTGAAAGATATCTTTGGATGATCAGTGGGTCCAGGTAAGCCTGCGCTGTTCCCCTGCCGACAAGGAGTCTGTTTGGGCCATTCTCTACCAGTTTGAGTGTGTCGGTCTGCAGGAGACCGAACCGGACCACTGTCGCGCTTATTTCCCCGCCCGCGTCGACCCTGACTCAATACTCGAGTCGCTACGCGCCTGTCCCTCCGTTCAATCAGCAGAAGTTTCCATCTTGCTCGCTCAGGACTGGCACGCACGCTGGATGGAGAATTATCACAGTTTCTCGGTAGGCCCCTTTTACATCCGGCCTGGTTGGGAATCCGGTACTGCCCCGCATGGGGCCGTTGAAATTGTCATGGACCCGAAGGGCGCGTTTGGCACCGGCACTCATCCGACCACGCAATTGTGCCTGCTGCAGCTTCCGCATGTTCTCAACGAGCGGCGCAGTGGAATAGATCTGGGCTGCGGCTCGGGAATTTTATCAATTGCAGCAAAGAAATTCGCTCCTCAACTGCGACTGGCCGCACTGGACAGCGACTTTGAAGCGTGCCTGGTTTGTCGCGAAAACGCGGTGATAAACCACGTTGACTTTCCTATTGTGTGCGCCGCCTTCGGAGCAATCCACAACCCGATGGATCTAATCATTTCCAACTTGCAGTTGGATGAATTGGTTCACCTGGCGGCCGACTTTCACCGCCTCACGCTCTCTGGAGCCTTGTTGCTCCTTTCGGGAATCCTGGCAGAACAAGAATCTGACCTGCGTCGCGCGTACGACCCGCTGTACCAACTGAAGAGTGTGCGCGCTCAGGATGAATGGTTGGCGTTTGTCTACCAGCGCGTATGAGAAACTTCTTTGCCGAGCCAAGCCAGATACAGGAAGATTGGATCGAGCTGGATCGGGCAGAAGTCCATCACGCCCGAGATGTGTTGCGCCTGCCGGCGGGTGCGCCGGTGCGGGTGATCGATGGGAGGGGCGCCATCTATCAAGGGATATTCGATCCGGGAACCGGCCGTGTCCGCGTACAACAAACCGATGCGGCGAAACCTTTCACATGCGGCGTCACTTTGGCCGTGGCGTTACTCAAAGGGGAACAGTGGGATTGGTTTCTGGAGAAATCAGTTGAAATCGGAGTCTCTCGCATCGTGCCGCTGATAACAGAGCGCGGAGTAGTAAAGCTGAGAGAGCGCGAATTTGAGAAGAAGAGAAATCGGTGGAGGCAGATTGCGATTTCGGCACTAAAGCAATCGGGCCAAGCCTTCCTCCCGCACGTTGAAAAACCCGTGTCTCTGGAGACGATCTGCGGCGCTGAAGGTAATTCCCCGGGAGCGCGGTGGATTCTGAGCGAACGCGGCGGGGCATCGCTGAAGGCGGTTTTGGTGCCGGATTTGAAGCACATCACTCTCTTGGTTGGGCCTGAGGGTGGCTGGAGCAAGGGAGAGCTCCGGGCCGCGACAGATGAGGGATTTGAGCCTGTTTCTCTCGGCTCTCAGGTCTTGCGTGCGGAGACGGCACCAATTTACGCGTTGTCGGTGATTCGGTACGTGACGGGATGAGTTCAGTCGGCAGGAGGCAGGAGGCAGGGCGGCAGGAGGCAGACGGCAGAGCCCGGAGCGTCAGCGACGGGTCCCGCCAGAGTAAGTCGGTGATCCAAATGTTCTCTGGCAGAGGTTGTTGCTCTGGCGGGACCCGTCGCTGAGAACCAGTGAAAAAATCAAGAGGCTTCACCGCGAAGACCGCGAAGGGCGCTAAGAGATCCTTATGCTCTCATCTGACCCACGAATTGAAAAACAGTCTCCAGCACAGGAGAAGTGTCTTCGTTGACGCTGAGCGAACCCCTCGGAGCTCAGTTGATCGTAAATATCCTTAGCGCTCTTCGCGTTCTTCGCAGTTCAATTTTTTCACAGGTTCTGACGCTCCGGGCTCTGCCTCATGCCGACTGAATTCAGTTTCTCTTGTCACGGATCCCCGTAACCCGGTACTATTTGCCCATGCGTGGCGCCTTCGTTCCGATTTTCCTGATGCTGCTCACCTCCACAGTCACCGCCCAACAGCGCCCCCTGATCACTGAACTTCCTGATCCCATCGGCGAAGGGAAAGTACGGCTCGAACTGGGAATAGAATTCCTGCAGGGGCAGCAGTTCCCGTTGAGCGGGCTGCGGGGAGATTTAAGCCGTCTCGGTGTCATTGGCGGGCGCGTCGGATTGGGGCCGCGCGTCGAATTTCAAGCCCAGGGAACACTGGCTAATTTTCTTAACATCCGCCGCCGGGAACCCGCCCCCTTTTCCAGCATGCTGGCAATCTCCGGCAATTCCTCGACGGATATCGGTGATTTTCTTTTCGCGACAAAAATCAAGCTGCGCGACGAACATGGCCGCTTCCCTTCCCTCTCGTTCCGCGCTGGCGCCATCCTTCCAAATCTGAGCAACGAAAAAGGGATCGGAATCGACACCACGCGAACTTTTGGAAGTTTTCTGCTGGGGAAACATTTCGGAAAGACCTATCTGTTTTCCAATCTGGGAATCATCATCCTCGACAATCCCACGCAACTGGCGTCCCAGAGCGACAAGTTTCTCTACGGCCTTGCATTCTCCCGCCCCATTACCGATCGCGTGCAACTGCTTGGAGAGATCCAAGGGATGCGTGGTAACCCGCATCCGGGAACAGAGGACACTTCTCAAGTCAGGCTGGGCGCTCAGATTCGGGCCGCCGGATTGATTTGGGACCTGGCGGGGCTGGCGGGATTACAAAAAGGGGATGCAGACAGTGGCATTATTTTTGGGATTACCAGAGAGTTTCAGCTCTACAAGATTCCCAGCAAACAGGGAAACACGTTTAGGTTTGACTCGATTCTCTTTCCTCGCCGGTCCGGAAACTGACTAGCTGAAGGGATATAGCCGCGAATGGACGCGGACTGTTTTTGAGTTCGGCAAGCGATGCAGGAAGCATGGCCGGCAAAAACAGTCCGCGTTCATTCGCGTCCATTCGCGGCTATATCCCTTCAGATCAGGATCAGCTTGAATTTCACATTGCGGACAAACTTGGCAAACTTATCGAAGGCCTGAACTTGAAGGCGGTCGTGGGGAAGGCTGTCAGTCGTTTCTACCTCGATGATAACGCCGCTGTTGCCTTTGATCAGAAGAAGGTCGGGCCGGAATCCGTTGATTGCGTCGGGAGCATCCCATCCACGCGCATCTGCAAAGACCCGATAGCCGAGGGACAGATACCGCTTCGCCAATTCCAAAATCTTTTCGTCATGTCTGGTTTGATTTATAAAGCTTCGCTTCACGCCCTTGATCCCGCCGGCGGCGACTTTTCCTTTGTGGGTTCGCTCCGCTATCGTAGAAACGCGGCGGCGCCGCGTCTCATCGTAATGGATCAGCAGATTTCTGCGATGAGACGGCCCACCGGACCATCTCTACCAGCACACCAACTTCTATAGCGACAGTCTTTTTCTCCCCACGTCCTACGAACATCCGCTGGTCGTTCCGCACACTGTACAGATGTAGCAGGTGCCGTTTCGTTGCATGATATTTCCGCAGCTCAGACAGGCAGGCGCCTCACCTTGATTGCCCGACAGCATGTGCGCGTCGCCGGCAGCGGGGTCCGGAAAGGAATAGGCCGTCATCCCGGTTTTCTCCACCAGCGTCGTCCCGTCGCTTGCGTGGATTCCCAGATTTGCCTGCGCTTCCTTGGACAAATACTTGGTCGCCAGGTAACGTACGACGTAATCAGGGATCGAAGTGGCAAAACGGATCTGAGGATTATTAGTCAGCCCAGCCGGCTCAAAGCTCATGTGGGCAAACATGCGAACATAGTCTTCCAGCGGCACGCCGCGCTGCAGCCCCATCGATATGGCGATGGCCCAAGCCATGGCCATGCCTTGCAGCGTGCTTCCCTGTTTTGCAAAATTCAGAAAGATTTCACCAAGTACGTTGTCCTCCGGGTACATTCCCATAGTGAGGAAACCTTTAAATCCTTTTATGCGGAATTCATGCTCCCATGCCGGATGGTCGGTGGGCATGTTGCGGTGCACTGGTTTGGCCGCTCCCTGCCTTTTGACTTCCTTATTGCTGAGCGGTTGTACCAGCTTGCATCCGTCTCGATAAATGGAAACCGATTTCATTCCCAGTTCCCAACCGGCAATGTAGGCTTGCATGATCTCGTCGACGGTGGCCTCGTGGGGGAGGTTGATGGTCTTGGAAATGGCGCCTGACAGAAAGGGTTGGACTGCGCCCGCCATTTTAATGTGCCCCATGTAATGAATCGAGCGGGATCCATTGCGTGAACGATCGGCGCAATCAAACACGGGCAGATGTTCCGGCTTCAAATACGGCGCTGCTTCAATGGTTTCCTCTTTATTGACGTAGTCCACAATTGCCTGCATCTCCGTGTCCACGTAACCAAGTTTGCGCAGCGCCGCCGGAATGGTGTGGTTGACAATCTTGAGGGTGCCACCGCCGACGAGTTTCTTAATTTTTACGAGTGCAAAATCCGGTTCAATGCCGGTCGTATCGCAATCCATCATGAACGCAATGGTTCCGGTTGGAGCCAGCAGCGTCACCTGGGCATTGCGGTAACCAAACTTCTCGCCTGATTCAATGGCGCTGTCCCAGGAGCTCATTGCCGCCCGCAATAAATCAAATGGCACATGTGCTGAATTAATGCTGGAGAGGGCATCTCGATGTTTCTGTATCACCCGCAGCATCGGCTGGCGGTTCGTCTCAAATCCTTCAAACGCGCCCACTTTTTCCGCGATTTGAGAACTGGTCAGATATGCCTCACCAGTCATCAATGCCGTAATGGCCGCGGCATAATTCCGGCTTTGATCGCTGTCGTACGGAAGCCCGCGAGCCATCAGCAACGCTCCCAGATTGGCATATCCCAGACCCAATGTTCGGAATTCATGGCTGACTCGTTCTATCTCCGGCGTCGGGTAGCTGGCGTTGTCAACGATGATTTCCTGGGCCATGATTACAATGCGCACCGCGTGACGGAATGATTCAATGTCAAAAGTTCCATCCTCCCGGAGAAACTTCATCAGATTCAGCGAAGCGAGGTTGCACGCAGAATTGTCATGGAATACATATTCCGAACAGGGATTGCATGCGACAATCGGCGCTGTGTTCGGACAGGTGTGCCAATCGTTAATCGTGGTGTAAAACTGCAGCCCCGGATCCCCGCAGATCCAGGTCGCCTCGGATATGGCCCGGATCAGGGCCCGGGCCCGGTAGGTGTGTGAGGGCTCGCCGGTGGTGACTTTGCGCGTGGTCCACTCGCGATCTTCAATTATTGCCCGCATGAAGTCGTCGGTGGCCGACACGCTATTATTGGCGTTTTGAAACTGTATGCTTTTGTATGCCTCCCCGTCGATCGAGCTGTCGTAGCCAAGTTCGATCAGCTGGTGCGCCTTCTTCTCTTCCTTCGCTTTGCACCAAATGAATTCCTCAATATCGGGATGATCCGCATTCAAGATCACCATTTTGGCGGCGCGGCGCGTGGCACCTCCGGATTTGATGGCGCCTGCGAAGGAATCCCAGCCCCGCATGAAAGAAACCGGGCCCGACGCGATGCCTCCCACCGCAAGCGGTTCAATCGAGGATCGAATGCGTGACAGATTCACACCTGACCCGGAACCGCCTTTAAAGATCATCGCCTCAGTGCGCGCCAGCTTCATGATTGATTCCATGCTGTCGTTGACTTCATTGATGAAGCAGGCCGAGCATTGGGGTTTCTTTTGGATTCCAACGTTGAACTGAACCGGAGAATTAAAAGCGGCATACTGGTTTAGCAGCAGATAGGCCAATTCTGCGTTGAAGGCGTCTGCCGATTCGGCATCGGCAAAATAGCCCGCTCGCTTGCCCCAGCGCGCAAAAGTATCGACAATCCGGCTGACCAACTGGCGAACGCTCTGCTCTCGGGAGGCCGTTCCGATGTGTCCTCGAAAATACTTGGACGTGACAATGTCTGTAGCGCGCTGCGACCACGGTTTTGGGAACTCGACTCCTTCCTGACGAAAAGTCACTTTACCGGTCTTGCTGTCTTTGATTTCGGCGGTTCGCAGCTCCCATTCCATCATGTCATATGGGCTAATGCCTGGTTTGGTGAAGTGCCGTTCCACGATCAAGCCCGTAGGTGACTCGCCGGCTACTTTCTTGCTCTCGAGCGCTTCATTGCTCATATGAACTCCCCTGCTTGGTATGAAGTGGGTGACTTACCAGGACCCGTGATCTTTCTTCTAAGGCGCGGAGAAAAAGGCACTCTAGCCATTGAATCCCTAGATCCTTACCCTTTATTTGAGTTTATTTAGCGAGGTGCGGAAGCTCAATCTCCAAAAAAAACCGCCAGCAACCTGCCTGTCATGCCAGGCCCGGGACTGCTGACTTCCTGCCTTCTTTCGGTCGCCTCCAGCAGTTTCAAATTCTAGATCCGCAGGAACAAGCAGTCAAGTCGAAAATACAAGATATTGGGGGTTTCCTAAAAAATACCGCGAAATGATGTGGTTTCTCACATGAAATTCAAGACTTTTCCACAGGATTTCCACAAGCGGTTGGGGGGCGGCTGGGGGTTGGCGGCTGGGGGTTGGCGGCTGGGGGGTGGGGGGTTGGGGGTCGTCGAGGCGAGGGGCGGGGGGCCGGGCTGGGGGGGTTGGAGGTCGCGGTGTGGGGGTTGGGTGTGTCAGCTGCGGTTTCTTTCTGACTCTAGCGCGACTCCCCCGCAGCTTCCAAGTTATTTGTCCCTCGCCCACGCCCTGGACAACCAGCCCCCAGCCCCGCCCTTGACCCAGCCCCCAGCCCCCAGCCCCCAGCCCCCAGCCCCCAATCCCTAACCCCTAGTCCCCATCTGCTACAATCCCTCCGTGTCAATAGCCGAGAACCTAGAGTCTGTACGGCGTCGCATTATGGAGAAGGCGCGCAGTGTGGGACGAGACATGAATGAGATCATGCTGGTCGCCGTTTCGAAAACATTTCCTCCTTTGCTGGTTGAAGAGGCGGCACGCGCCGGCCAAGTG
>DASYPF010000222.1:0-3788 GCA_036006905.1 Acidobacteriota bacterium | reverse complement strand
TGGCGGGACCCGTCGCTGACGCTCTGGGCTCTGACGTTTTACCGCCGCTCTGGCAGGATCCGTCGCTGAGCTCTGGTTGGATCGTCACCAGTCAAGTGTGCGAGCCCCGATAGGGCGCGAAAGAGCCTATTAGGCATTACGTCTTTCACAAAAGCTTCCCTGGCCGGACGCGCAAGAATAAGTGGAAACTGATCGGGCCGGTATCGTACCCGAGCCGCCCCGCCGGAGGAACATGATAGAAAGTCACATCGCTCCCGATTCCCACTCGCCACTGTGAATCGGCGTAAAGATCCCGTACTCCTCCCAACGTGTAGGCCCTCACTCGACCTGCTCCCAGAGCAGGGAGAAAGTGATGACGCGGTGTCAAGTCGATAGGATCAGCTCTCAGATTTGCCCCAATGGTGCTGAACCGGCCCGGCCGATTGAATACGTTCGGAAGAAAGAGCAGGCTCTTATCGACAAGTTCCACTCTTGTATACAAGTAATTCTTACTTCGAACGTTCAAGGTCGATTCGAGCAGATAGGAGTTGGAAATGCCGTGGCCTTTCGTGTCGTTGCGCCCCCAGATCAAGCTGCTGGCCCAATAGCCTTCACTCCAGGCGCGATTATGTGAAATCGACGCCGTCGTCCGGCTCTCGTCGCCCAGCTTCAACGCATCCGGCTCGATGAGGTGGCCGCGCGAGAATTGCAAAGCCCAGTCCGGCGTTGGCGTGAACCACGCCCGCGCGCTCCAGGAATCCAGCTTTCCCAACTCAATATCCTTACGGTTTTCGTCGGGCTCTTTCCCCCGGAAAACCGAGCTTTCCAGCCTGAACCGCCAGACCGTGACACCCGCCGTGACGACCCCATCTGAAATGTGGGTGGAGTCCTGCATGTGGTGACCCAACGGAGCGGCCGGGTTCTCCATCGCCGAGGCGCGATGCATGAAAGCAACCGGCCCCAGTGCCGGTTCGGCGACCGGTCCTCCGTAGAGATGAAATGAGACTCGTTCCGACAGGGGCACCGTGTAGCTGGCTGCCAGTTCCATAAACAGGTCGTGGGGATGCTGCGCGTCGATGATGGGCGCGGCTCTGTATGTTTCGCCGGTTTGGAAGAGCTGCGGGAATCCGCCGTGAGGCGCCGTCAGCGGCTCTGCGGCGAACATTCCTCTCAGCATCAACCGACCGATGCCCACCGGACGCTCGCCCATCGCCATGATCCAGTTCTGCGACTCGGCCTTTGTGACCCCCCTCGGTCCGCCCTGATCATTCAGCCCCGCTTTCAGGTCCCCATGGAACATCAACATCCATTTACCCGCCATGAAATGTCGCATATGGGCGGGGGTGGTCGCGGGAGCAAGGGAAGTGCCGGATCCAACAGCCTGAATAGTGCGAAACGGGCCGCCCGTCACCGTGTTCGTCATGGAGACGACAGCCATCTCATGACCAGCGTGCTGCGGTTCCGATCCTTCATGGCGCTCGGCAGACTGCCCCATCGCCGAGACGAATGAACATAAGATCCAGAGCGCCATGGAGAGCGAGTGAATTCGGAGGGTTTTCCAAAGCGGGATCGGAAAAGTTTTGCCAAGAGCACTCTCGCTGAATTCTGCAGCGCGATCAGATGTCATGGTCTCCTCCGCTGCCTCAACACATTTTCGACGACCGCTCGAATCATAAAATTCATCTGCAGACTGGGAGTAAAAGCCGGCCCGAGGAAAGTTATCCCATTGTCGATGGAATAGAAAGAAGCCTGCCTTTGGATTCCGCTAAGATCAGAGCTGACCAGCGCGCCAATTGCGCCGGCGTCCGGCATAGGGTGTTGGAAGCCGACATACCAGTCTCCCGAAAAGATTGTGGGCCCGTTCTCCAAGGGGAAATCGATAAATTCATCTTGTCCGGGAATCGCAACAACCTGGTCGACCAGCCATGACGGAGGATTCGGAGGCCGGCCCGAACTCGTGGGGTCGGAAAAAGCTACCAGTCGAATTCGGTCTTCGACAGGGGCGGGCCGCGCTTCGAATTGAGCGAGGTAAATACGGATAGCTTTCAGCCTTGAGGGATAATGCGAGGGTGTCAGGCGATTCACCACTACCAGGCCATCGCCCAGAAGGGCGCTCTCCGCAGTTCCATCATCGACTGCAAGCTCTTCTATTTTCACAGCCGAGTCCTGCGTAATCACTGTGGCCGTCAGATTGAAGCTCGCTTGGCTCCGCGTACAATTGGCGACACTAACGAAGTAAGTTCCCTGCAAAAGTGCAGGAGTACTCTGAGGTCCGATATAGATGGTCTTGGCGGGGATAAAACTTTTGCTTGTGAAATCGGCGACAGGAAATGCTGACTGTTCTACTGGACGGCCGTAAGAGACTAAAAGTTCCGCTCCTGGATCACCGATCACCGAAACGATGACCTGGAGGGCTGATGGACCCACATCAATTGTGTACTGGGGCGCGAAAAACGTGCAGGGGAACACGCCAAGCGGGTCTGGAAGGATGGTGCCTGTCGCTGCAGTGCCCGAATTGAGTGAAAGAACCTCTCCCGACGAAACGAAGGTGGGATCGGCGGCGGTGTTGTTGTCGGGGAAAGCATCGCTTGCGTTTGAAACTGTCGCTGTGTTGATCACGCCTGGAACGGCAATCTTCGAAACAGCCACCGCGATCACCACTACGGAGGCGGCTTCAGGAGCCAGTGAAGCGGAATTCACGCACGTGACCACGGAGCCTGATGCCGAGCAGGTCCAGCCTGCGCCCGTCGCCGACACGAAGCTCAAGCCTGCGGGAAGAGTGTCACTCACTTTAATTTCACCCGCGCTGGCGACCGACCCCACATTGGTGACGGTCAGTCTGTATATCCCATTGACGCCCACCACGAAGTTGCCCACGTGCGTTTTGCTGATAGCGAGATCCGATACGCTGGCGCCGACTCCGGTTTGTGTGACGGTAAACGGATTGCCTGTGACGCTTAGGTGTCCCACACGGTTGCCTGGGGTGCTGTTTCGGGCTACGGAGTAGCTGATAGTCGCCTTGCCAAAACCGCTTGCGGCAGAAGTTACCGTGAGCCAGGGAACGTCGCTTATCACGGTCCAAGGACAGCCCGGATCTGTAACGATGTTGGTGCTTCCTTTTCCGCCGTCGGCGGTAAAGCTGGCAAGTGCCGGACTCACCTCATTGGGACAATGCGCCGCCGTTTGTCCAGTCAGCAGCAGCAGCGCCAAAAGCGCAGTCGATAAGTTCGGGATATATTTCGATGTGAAGCATCTCCGGAAAATAAAATTCCGTTGCGGCAAAGTCGCAATCTCTATCGAGCATTCGTCCGCGGTGTTAGGCATAGCATTTATTTCTCTATTCGAGACTGAGAGCCATTATACGGGATACACCACAGAGACGCAGCGCGGCGGAGCCTTAACCAAAGCGTCATCGGTCATCAGTCATCGGTCATCGGTCATCGGTCATCAGTTATCGGTAAAACAAAATTATCGAACTTGTTACAGCTTTGGTAGCCTAAAATCTTTGCGGCTGACAAAGAATTGGAGGGTTAGTACTACAGCGCGGGAAGCCGTATGAAAATAATGATGCTGTGTTCAATTTCGGCGGATCCTACACGATGGCGGAAGCATCAAGGGCACATTTTCTCCGTCAACGCTTTTCAATCGCTTCTCTAGCCGACGGGTTCTGCAAAACGCAGCGCCGAAGATGTCAGAGCCCGGAGCGTCAGCGACGGGTCCTGCCGGAGTAACAATCTCCGCCAGAGGAAGGTTTGGATCGCCGACTTACTTTGGCGGGACCCGTCGCTGACGCTCCGGGCTCTGACGTT
>DASYPF010000221.1:0-4878 GCA_036006905.1 Acidobacteriota bacterium | reverse complement strand
GCCAAGGAATTCTATGTGGATTTCCTCGGCTTCAAGGTCGACTGGGAACACCGCTTTGAACCTGGCCTTCCCCTGTACATGCAGATTTCCAAAGGCGGGTGCGTCCTGCACTTGTCGGAGCATCATGGCGACTGCAGTCCTGGTGCGGCAATGCGGATTGAAACAAGTGACCTCGACGCTTTCCATCTCGAACTGGCATCGAAGCACTACAAATATGCTCGACCAGGAATCGAAGAAATGCCCTGGGGCACACGGGACATGTCGGTGAAGGATCCATTTGGCAACAGACTGACGTTTACAACCGCCATCAGCACCTAATTTTACTGTGTTACAAAAAGCCGGGGCCACAAAAGGGACAACAAGGAAGTTGTCGGGCAAGGGCACGCGCAAGGGCAAAGCGGAGCGTGGCGATTGAGAGTGGGTTATGACGCTCGGGCCGGATGCGCGTAGCCGCGCGGCCGGAACGTCGGCGGGATTTTCGGGGCGCGAAGTCTAACATTGCCGATTCGTGCTGAGGGGGAAAAACGGGTTCGCTCAGCAACAAGAAACCCGTAAGCGGCAATACAGAGGGTGGCATGATGATGGAATCCGCGCCAGCCTCGTCCCTCATAATGGCCCAAACCGAGTTCCTGTTTCAGTTCCTGGTAGTCGCGCTCGATGATCCAACGATGCTTGGCACGCCGGACCAGATCTTTGATCGGTATGTCTTCAGGCAAAGTAGATAACCAATATTTAATCGGTTCCGATTCCGTCGTCGGCCACTCGATTAGCAGCCATTCCACAGGATGCGGCTGTGGTAACCAGTAGTCCCGGTACGCCGGACGAACGCGAACGGCTGCAAAGCGGGAGGTCAGATTCTTCCGAGTTCCCTCGCGCCAAGTCACCGTCTTCCACGCTGAAGAAGGAAGCGAGAAGGCCAAATCCTTAACCGAGACGGGATGGTGTCTTGGCGTGCGCCCTTTGAACCGATCCGGACCGGATTCCTTGCCAGGTTTGTTGGGCAGCGGAGCCTCACCTGGTTTCCAGACGCTCACCGTCGATTGAATGCCCAGAACATACTCCAGGCCCAATTCGGTAATGCCTTCTCTCAAGTGACTATCATTGCCATACCCCGCGTCGCCGAGGACCGGAGCAGGCGGCACGTTCTGCGCGACCGCCGCCTGAATCTGCTTCAACGCAATCTCCGGCTTGGTTTCAAACTCCACGTCTTTGGGAACGCCAACTTTATTGCGTCGTTTTCGATCTTCGGTCCAGTCCTTGGGCAGATACAACCGCCATGCAATCGGCAAACTCGAATGCCGCGTTGAAACCGAAAGACTGACGGCCACGCGGCAGTTCTCTTGTTTGCCCAGTTGGCCACAATATTGATGGGTAACTCCTACCGAATGTTTTCCCTTCTTCGGAAAACTGGTGTCATCAATAATCCACGCTTCAACCGCCGACTGTTTTGTCATCGCCCGAAGCGCGTAATCACGAACCTTTTTCAGCAGAATGCCATCATCCCATGGAGCATCGGCAACGATGTGATGGAGAGACTGATGCATTTGGCGCACATTATCCGGAGCCAGTCGCGCTGCCATTGGTTCGACGCTCTTCCGCTCAATAGGCAGCAACAGTCCTTTGCAGTATGCTTTCAGTGGTTCGCGACGATCGAGGTGCCCTGCGGCTTGCGCCAGGCCTTCGGTGTATGCCGCAAAGCGGTCTTCCTGAGTGCCCGGCGCGTTGGGTTTGGCTCTCATGGCAGACACTATAGCATATTTTATAACACAGTAGTACTAACCAGGCGATGCAGCCGACGCGCTCCGCGGCAAAGCCGCGTCGCGTCCCCTCGGCTCGCAAAAAACGCTCGCCTCGGCGCGGCTGATCGCCAAATCGTTGGGCGGACAGGGCCCATGGGCTCAAGACAAAAACGAGCGAGTGCCGACAGACACACGGCCGTGAGTCTGAGCCGTACCCAAGGGTTACCCCTCAAGGCGGCGTTTTGAGTTTCACGAAGCAAGCGTGACAGACCATTGCTTCGCGCGCATTCCCGTCCAACTCCGCCTGGATCGTCTGTCCTCACGAACTTCGTGCCTCCGGAAGGAAGACGTTTGTAGCAGCCGTTCACTTTTTCGCGCTTTCTATAGTGCACCTCGCGAGTCTCGAGGGTTATTCGGAAGGCGGGAGATCTAGGTTCAGAAGTGTTACCGCAGATTTCACATTTGTACAGTCCTCCAGGTAGTACCTGCTTTGATGGCCCGGGTTGCTGATGTCCGGAGCGCCGGAGATAGATTCAGTAAGCTGAATCAGCTTAAAAATAGATGAGCGATAATGATACGGTCAATCGGATTTAAGAAACAGGTCAGGTTTCTCTTGATCAAAGCCGCCCAACACCACGCTGCAACCGACGAGCGGCGCGTCACGGCTGCAACTTGCGCTTGTTGAACTGAATCCGCTGCGCGGATAGATCTTTTTCCTCGCCTCGAGTTTTTCCTCGCATCACGATCCCTCTCCGGAAGAGCAGCCACTCTTCCAGAAAGGGGATACGTGATGACTCCATTACGACAACGGATGACTGAGGATATGCAACTTGCTGGGTATTCGTCAAAGACGCAGCAAGCCTACGTGGGAGCGGTCCGCCAACTGTTTGCCCACTTCAACTGCAACCCGGCGCAACTGACCGAAGAACAACTGCGGCAGTATTTTCTGTACCTAGCGAACGAGCGGAAGGTGTCGCGGCCAACGGCGACGATCGCCCTGTGCGGGATCAAGTTCTTCTATGAGCGCACGCTGAAGCGCGAGTGGAGGATGCTGGGGCTGATCCGGCCGCGGCGGGAGAAAAAACTGCCGGTGGTCCTGAGCCGGGAGGAAGTGCGCCGGATTCTTGATCGGGTGCACACGCCTGTCTATCGCGCTTGCCTGAAGACGATCTACAGTTGCGGACTGCGTTTGCGGGAAGGCTCCCAACTGCAGATCGCCGATATCGATTCGGGCAGGATGGCTCTCCACATTCATGGAAAGGGCGGCAAGGACAGGTATGTGCCGTTGCCGGATCGCACGCTGGGATTGCTACGTGAGTTCTGGAAAACACACCGCTCACAGCCGTGGGTATTTCCCGCAACCACACGCGGTCTGAAGCCCGGAGCGGAGATTCACCCGCTGACCGACAGCAGCCTGCAGAAAGCCTTCAAGCGCGCCCTTGGCGCTGCGGGCATTGCCAAACGCGCCCACATTCATTCGCTTCGACATTCCTACGCAACCCATCTACTGGAAGCCGGAGTGAATCTGCGTATCATCCAAGAAAACCTCGGGCATGGCAGTGCGCGCACCACTCAAATCTACACGCACCTGACCGCTGAAGCGCGCGCGGCCGTGATGGACCCGCTGAACGAACTCATGAAGGACCTCTGATTCCGAGGTCCTCGTGTTGGAGGTGGCCGACATCGTCCGCCTCCACGGTGACGCGTATCTGCAGCAATATGGGAGTTCCCTGAGTTCGGCTCAGAAACGGGCTCTGCGGGATATCTCCGCGTGCCGGACGCCGCTGCTGGGAGGCCATGTCTACCAGTGCGGCCATTGCCAGGAGAAAATCTTTTCCTATCACTCCTGCCGCAACCGCTCCTGTCCGAAGTGTCACCAGGCGCAAACCGAACGCTGGATTGAGAAGCAGCGCTCCCGCCTCCCGGCGTGTTCCTACTTTCTGGTGACCTTCACCCTGCCCGCCCAGTTACGTCCACTCGCACGAACCCATCCGAAGAAAATCTACAGTCTGCTGATGAAGGCCGCCGCCGATGCCCTGCAGAAGCTCGCGGCGGATCCCCACTATCTGGGCGCGCGTTTGGGCGCTTTGGCTGTCCTCCACACCTGGACGCGCGCCATGTTGTTTCATCCCCACGTCCATATGCTGGTCACCGCCGGAGGCCTCGCTCCTGATGATCAGACCTGGGTCGGACCCAAACATTCCAAATTCCTGGTTCCGGATCCGGCGCTATCGATCATCTTCCGCGCCAAGTTTTGTGACGGATTGAAAAAGGCGGGTTTGCTCTCTCATGTACCTGTATCGGTCTGGAAGAAAAACTGGGTCGTTCATTCCCAACACGCCGGCCGTGGCCAGAAGGTCCTCGACTACCTCGGACGTTACGTGTTCCGCATTGCTGTCTCCAACAGCCGACTTGAATCTATCGACAACGGCACGGTGCGATTCCGCTACCGCGATAACCGCTCTCAAGAAATTCGCCGCGTCACTCTGCCGGGCGTCGAATTCATCGCGCGATTCCTCCAGCACGTGCTTCCACGCGGCGCGGTCAAAGTCCGTCACTACGGAATCTTCAGCCCGTCTTCTAAATCCATGCTGGCTCGCGCACGGCAACTGCTCTCCCGACACTCTTCAGTCGAAGATCCACCTCCGTCATCGCCGCAACAAGCCGTCAAACCTCGCTCGCCTGCGCTCGAGTGGCCAACCTGTCCGCTTTGCCGTATTGGAACTCTCGTTCTGATCGGACCCGTTGAACGGAGCCGTTCTCCATGATTTCCATCCTCAGGCAACCTCCACCGACTCTGCGCTCACCTCGCTGTGCGCCATCGCCACAGTGTGTCCGCCTCGCTGATTTTCAGAAAACGACTGCCACGAAAGACTCTCATCTCGCCCTCTTACCGCGCCGACACGCTGCTTGCTCGACGCCTACGCCCACACATCTCCACTCCATTCAGTGCCCGATGCTTTCTCGCGGGCATTGAAACTCCATACCCGAAAATTGTTCTCGGATTCAGTTCAACAACGGATTTTGCCGCGGCTAAAATACTCGCGCGGCAACAATCCTTAATTTGTTGGCGGTACAACGTGAAGGTAAGCGTGAGGAATTGAAGCTGCAGATATATCAAACATTGATCCAAAAAATG